>JAWPMV010000005.1:0-300000 GCA_033391075.1 Bacteroidia bacterium | reverse complement strand
GGGTAAAGTCACTATCGCTGGAAACGAGGCAGAAGCCATTCACTTTATTGCTATAGAGGATGTCCATAGCATCGATGATCATGGCTGAGTCGGTTGCATTCTTTCCAGTTGTGTAGGCGTATTGTTGAATGGGAGTAATGGCATTCTCGAGGAGAAGTTTTTTCCATTTATTTAAGCCGGGTTTTGTCCAGTCTCCGTAAATGCGCTTGATGGTGGGATTGCCATATTTAGCAATTTCTTCCATCATCTCTTTTACATATGCGGAAGGTATATTATCGCCGTCAATGAGGACGGCCAGGTTTATATTTTTATTCATGTGGGTGTTGGTTTTTCCCTGCCCTTTCTGAAGATAAGGATATTATTAGGTTTAAGGGTAAAAGGGAAGATTTGATTGCCGAAATCACTCTCCGAGATCGATCTCTATGGGTTTTTCCAGATTTTCATAAGTGCCCGCTTCTTTATTCATTTGCGGCAGTTGGAGAATGACCGGCTTTTTGTTTTCCTGCCATTTTTGGGCCAAAGTGAATCGATGATCCCCTTTTTGCTTTGCTCTCCAGCCCTCTTTCAGGGCTTTTTCTATGAGTTTAGCGACTAAAGCAGGTTTGATTTCCAGGATCTGCTCGGGCCCCATAAAGCCCGCTACCTGAAGCGTATGGAACTTTACAAATAAATGAGAGCGGGGCAAATCTGCTGATTGAACTACCAGGTTGATCGTTGCATCTTTTACTTTCCCCAGTCCATAATAGGAGGCATATTTCATAAATGTTTCGTCCAACTCATTTTGCTGCTCCCTCCAATCAGATTTCTTTTTGAGTTTAGAGACTTTGTAGAGGTAGTCTGTATTTGCTACCGTGATTTTTCTGCTTCCTTTTTTTGATATGGCCATCTACTTATTAGATCCTTGTGTTTCATGATTGCTTATGTGCTATATAGAGCTTTACTCTTGCTTTCGCAAAGGGTTTCGTTTTAGCCTCATTCTTTTCCTCCTCTGATTATTCTAAAACGACAGCTTCTTCTTCGATAAATTCTTCATAGCCGGGTGCCAGATAAACACCCCAACCTGCTTCTTCCGGTACAAACCACTGTCCTTCCTGAAAAGAATATCCCGGAGCCAGCATCACATGTTCGTTATAGCGGGAATCTTCTACAAAAGGAATATTGGCCTGAATCTTTGCGATATGATTGCTCATAAGTAGGCCCATCTGACTCTGCCAGACATGCGGGATCACTTTGACATGGGGATATTTTTCAGCCATACGAGCAATGCGAAGTAGATTGGTGAAGCCGCAGGTCGGGATATCCGGTTGAATAAAGCTATACACGCCAGATTCGCAATAATCATGAAAGACATCCATCATATCGGTATGCCATACATTCTCTCCATCTGCAATGGGAATGTGTAAACTCTCTGCATGTAAAGCCTCGATCAGTTTTCGATACTGTTCGGTATCATCAGGAATCAACTCTTCCATGAAATACATATCATAAGGCGCACAAGCTTTCAAAAATTTCAGGGCCCAATCGATCTTATTCTTATAGCCATTGTTGGCATCTGTCATCAGGTTGAAATTGGTGCCAACCGCTTCTCGCAATGCGATGAAGGCGTCTATGTCCCTTTGAACTCCGGCCTCTCCCGGCATCCATTTATCATGCCTTCCCACTTTCAACTTAATGGCTCGATATCCGTCCTGTTTGATACGTTTTCCCAATTGACTGATGATTTCTACTCCTCTCTTCTGGGCAAGATCTGCAAAGTATAAGGTTCCATCATAGGGATCTATACCTTCTTTCACACTTTCCCCAAACAAACGATAGACAGGCAATTGCTTGCTCTTTCCTATAGCATCCAGAATCGCACTTTCTACCCAGGAGTACATAGAATCCGTAAAATACTTTTCTGTTGCAGGACTCAAGTCAACAATCTTCTCATCTTTCCATTGGTAGAATCCAAAGGCATCCTTTCCGATAAGGTTTTTAACTTCCTTTAGCACCTCCTCTGTAAAGGGACGATATCCAACCGTTCCCATACCTATGGTTCCATCGGATAGCTCCACTAAAACGGTTCGCCTTTTATGTCCACTGATACCTTTTGGGCGTTCGTCATAAGAATTGGGGCCTATGTAGCGGTAAAAGGAACCGCTGCCCGCAAATACACTGATCTTCTTTATGCTGGGACCTTTATCGATTTTGTCAAACTTTTGGCCTATAGTTGCCATGGAAGATAGGCTAGTAGAAAGACCAAGGGTTGTGAGGCTACCATTTTTGAGAAAATTTCTTCGACTAAGCATAATAGATTCGGTTTACAGGAAACTCATGAGCGTTAAAAGATAAATTCAAATGAGTGTACCTGGCAGATATCATAATAAATAAATTCGGAAGTCAGTTTGCTGGAATTGAATACAAAATAAAGGTCATTCATGCCCACCCCGGACGGAATGTCCAGCTCAATGTAAAACCAATCCTCCTCCTTGTAAGGGGCCCATTTATTTTCTTTGAAACCCAGTTCCTTGCGCTTTTTATTGAGGAGTTTTCCTTCTGGACTCTTTTGCCTGAGTTCTACCTCTACCCAATCGGAGGTACTCCTGATTTTAACTCGAATACGCTTTACCCCTTTCAGGTCTATATTCTGATAGCCGATGTAACAGCCATTGAGAGCTACTTCTGCATAAAGATCTCCGGCTTCATTATAGGGTTTTGCTTTGATTCGTTTTGAGTAATCATAGCTAACGGCTGGCAGTAAGCTGGGAAGCAGGATTTTCCTTTCTTCTCTTTGGATAGAAGGCTGATCATTTGCACCCTGATCCGTATAACTGCCTGTAAGAATCAGGAGTTTATCTGATGCAAGATCTTTATCTGGAATCCTGCCTTTGGCTTCCAGTTTTTTGCCTTCATCCCCTTCTTCGGTCAGTGCAAGTATATAGGAAATCATAGAGGCTGCTTCTGAGGCAGTATGTTGAGGATGTGCGGGCATCAATTTTTCGCCCCAGACACCAGAACCTCCCTCCAGGAGTTTATGGGCCAATTTCTCTTTATCTGTCAACTTATATCGTTGAGAAATTTGTTGAAAAGATGGACCTACAGATGTATCCTGCATGGCATGGCAGGCAAAACAATCACTTCCTTCCATCAATTCTTTGCCCTGTAAAAAAGAAAGACTGGAAGAGGAGATAGATTCGGTAGTTCTGATAGCTGCCAGATTCGTAGTATTTGGCAGATGTTTTAAGTTTACTTGAATTTTGTTTTCAGGAATAGAAGCATTTCTGCTCTTTCCGTCTTCTGCATCTTCCACCCAAACCTCATAAGCAAGGCTTTGATTTGGTTGGTAGAAACTTTGATTTCCTTCGAGTTCAATCTGTATTTTTGGAGGCTCATTGCCGACGGCAATTTTGTGGTAGGCTGTATCGGAAAGACCTGATTTATCCTTTACTACAAGCATTACCTCTTGAATCCCCACTTTGTTAAAAGCATAGCTTATTTCGACATCTTGAGCTGGAATTTCTTTCCCCTCAAAAAACCATTGATAACTTAACTGATCTCCTAGATCCGGATCAGAGGATTTGAGGGCTGAAAATTGAATTTCGGTAAAACTGCCTATTTCCTGCTCGCTACTTTCTATAATCGCTTTTGGAGATCGATTGCCATATTGATAGCTGATTTTTGTTAAACGGGCATCCGGATTATGTGCATACCAATTGCTGCCGTAATCCAGGACATACATGGCTCCATCCGGTCCGAATCCTATATCTATGGGCTTTTTAAAAGGATTGCCTTCGAAGGGATTCTCCATGCCTTTGTAGTCGCCCTCTTCATCTAGTTCTACAGCCAATACCCAACTTCTCATCCATTCAAATATGAAGAGCTTTTTATCAAAGTAAGCCGGCCATTTTCCTGCAGATTCCAATTGCTCCTCAAAATGATAGACAGGTCCAGCACAGATAGTTCCTCCCCCTGTTCCCACGAGTGGAAAGCTGTCTGAAGTGGTGTTCGGATACCAGATCAAAGCTTTTTGTGCAGGAGGAAGTTCTTGGATGCCGGTATTATTGGGGGAATTATTGACTAATTGTTTCGGATCGAAGAAATCAGTTGCTTCCATAGAAGCGAAATCCACATCTTTGAATGCCTGATTGTCCCCCATCAAGTAAGGCCAACCATAATTACCGGCTTGCTGAGCCTGATTCACTTCTTCATAACTCGGAGGGCCCCATTCTTTGTACTTCCATCCGGGATTTGGGCCTACATCTCCCCAATATAGCCATCCTGTTTCCTGATCGACATCAATTTTCAAGGGATTTCGAGCACCCATAACATAAATCTCTGGCCTGGTCCCAGGGGTTCCGGGAGGAAAGAGATTGCCTTTTGGTATGCTATAGCTTCCATCTATTTCCGGCTTTATTCGTAGAATTGCTCCTCTCAGGTCATTGGCATTGCCTGAAGATCGTTGGGAGTCGTGGAGAAATCTTCCGGGCCGTTCGTCAATAGGAGCATAGTCTTTGCCGCCTACATTATCTCCGGATGAGATGAATAAATTTCCTTTTGGGCCAAAAGCTATACTTCCTCCAAAGTGGCAGCAATTCTTCACATCGATATAAAAATCCAGCAATTTCTTTTCGCTTTCATTTTGCAATTGGTTATTACGGAAATCAAAGCGGGAAATCTGCTGAAAGCTTTTACGGACAGGATCGGTATAGAAAAAGTAAATCCAATTGTTTTCCTGAAAATCGGGATCTATCGCCATTCCCAGGAGGCCATTTTCATTGATGTAATAGACGGGAATTTCACCTACCACCTGCACGATCTTGGTGGCCTGATCGTATAATTTTAGTATTCCCCTTCTTTCGATAAAAAGGATGTTCCCATTTGGCAGGAAATCCAATTCCATGGGTTCATTTAGATTCTTCACTAAATCCTCAAAATGAAATCTGTTTGCTTCGGGAAGAGCAGAAGAGGAAAGATTTGCGGATGACTTTTGCTGGCAGGATAGCAATATCAAGCCTCCCAAAAAAGAAAGGATAGCAGCTTTCAGATGCAGTTTTTTTGTGTGTAGTAGTCCCGGCATAAGGGCTTAGACATATATGCCTTTCCCCTCAAATTACGAAATTTGAATTTTACTTCCACACTAAGCGAAAAAGAAGTTCAGCTGGTATTTAAGATTTACTCCCTGATCCGATTGTATTTCTTTAAGGTTTGAATCAGGAGGTCATGGGGAATGGCATATGATTTATTTCCATTGATGCCTTCCATGGTTTCTGCTGCTATCATAGCATTTATGATGGCTTCTTCAACGGCATGGGTAGTCGCATCAAAAAAGGGTGAGATTCGATCATTGGGAAATACTTCTACGGTAGTACTTTCATTTCGATTAAAAGCTCCTTCATTAGCTGTGGAAAATGCGAGGAAGATATCTCCGGATCCATTGCTTCCTCTACCTCCCACTAGTCCTATGCCCAGTGGAACCCTTTGCGCGATGCGTTTCAATTGATGGGGCAGGAGAGGAGCATCGGTTGCAACAATCACGATAATTGAACCATCTCCTTCTTTTCTACTTTTAGGAGCTGCTTTGAATTCATAGTTTAGGGTATCAACCAATTCCTTTCCGACTGGCACTCCTGCGATGGTTAATTTCCTTTTCGCCCCAAAATTTGCCTGAACAAGTACACCAACTGTATAGGTCTCATTTTCAAATTCAAGGACACGGGAAGCTGTTCCGGTTCCCCCTTTGAAGCCCAGGCAATTCATACCCGTTCCCCCTCCGATATTACCTTCTGCAATTTGACCACTTTTTGCATCTTTGATAGCCTCCCATACATGTTCCTCCTTCACATGGAATCCATAAATGTCATTCAATAAACCATCATAGGTTTCTGCGACAACGGGATAGGTATACCACCAGTTTTCACCCCGGTACCAATCCGTCTCTACATAATATTTCAAAACGGCATCTCTGACGACGCCAACACTATTTGTATTGGTAATCATAATGGGAGTTTCCAGGAATCCAGATTCAGTAATCCAGGTCGTACCGGTCATTTCCCCATTTCCATTCAGGCTATACCAATTGGCATAGACGGGACTAAACTTTTTGGCTTTACCTCTTGGGAATATTGCGGTAACTCCAGTTCGAACAGGACCTTTACCCAGAATATTTTCTCCTTCGCCGGAAATGATCGTTGAATAACCTACTTCCAGGCCTTCAACATCAGTAATAGCATTGAAAGTACCCGTTTTGCCATCAAAAGGAATACCCAGATCCCGAGCACGAGGCTTTTGGCCGAAACTAAGACTCCATATGAAGAGTAAACAACTGAGTAGTAGTAGATTTTTCATGTCCAAGTAGTTTTTTCCAAGCTATCAAATTTCTTAATAGCAAAATAGGGTATAGGCTGTTGATACCCTAAAGTAGAATTCCCTTATAAAAAAAGTGTCCCTTAATGCTAAGGAACACTCTTTTAGATATTTTTTATTCGAAGAGGAGAGTTTTAGGTTTTGATAAATGAATTTACCAGGGCTAAGCGGACTTTTCCATCTGCCTGAGGTACCCCTCTATGCACGCCTGATTGATCACTGATAATGACCGTCCCTTTTTTCCCAATACACTTGACAAATAAATCATCAGGCATGGAAGAAATATCGCCAAAATCTTTACCAAAGAAATTATTCAGCGCTATTTCCCTATTTAGGTAATCATGTACTTTTTGAGAGCCTGGAACAAAAGCATATGGCCCATAACTTTCATCGGTGACATCAGTCAGATAAGTGAATACTTTGTAGGTGGTTTCGTAATCATCCCTATGAGCCCCTCGGGTATTGAGGATCGAATCATTGAAATATAGATTGAATCGGGAATTATACCCTTTCATCAGATTATTAGTCAGGGTATTTATATCCCCGCTCTTTAACTTCTCAAACAATTCAAGACTAGCCGAAAGACTTTTTTTCTCTGCGATCTTGTCTACATTGTAAACATCAATCATTCCGCCATCATTCTTGCCCTTGTCTTTATTACGAATGTTTACAATGGGCATGTTGGTAATCTCGCTCTTATTATACTTATGCCCGAAGTATTGCCATTCTACTTCATTGTATTCTCCATAAGTCTCACCCTGTTTATTTTTGTCGAAATCTTTAATAAAGTTCCCCAATTCTGATCCCGCTTTATTGATCAGATCTTCCTCAAAATAATCAGTAATGATGGCGATTCCCTGACGTTCAATAAGTGCAGTTGCTTTATTGATATCCAGTCCTCCTTTTGCAGAAAGGGTGATATCCTGGATTCCTTGCCTTTGCAGTCGGAGATTATTTCGATTCTGTTTATACAGATAATCCTCAAGCTTTACAGCCTTCAACACATTCCGTATCCCTCCAATTGTTTTTCTCTTGATAACTGTTGTAGGTGAGAAATCTTTCATTTTATAAAATATTTTACACGAAGTATACCAATTGCGAAGTCTAATTCAAAACATTTTTAACGTTTATATAACACCTTTCATTGTAATTGCCTGAGCGGAGAATTCGCATTGATTATAATACACTTTTCTTTTCGTTTTCTATGCCCTATAAAGCATTGAGGAAGTAGCTATTTCGAGGCTTTTAATCCTTTCTAGTTTATCCAGCCTACTGACTTCAGCCATGCCTGCAGTTCCGCTTTTCTTGCATCTGTATCTTCAGGGGGCAATTCCTTCTCTTTCTTTGCTTGCTTCCTGATTATTTCGGTTTGTTCTTCGAGGGTATTGAGGCCTATGGATTTTCTTCTTTGATTCACTTTGGCTAAGTCATCAAAGGCTTGAGGACTCAGTTCTCCTTTTTCGTCCCAATCAAATTGTGTCCCGTAAAGCTGGGTTTTTTGTTCAAAAATGGCGATTCGATCACTGAGGTAAGCCAGATTTTTAGGATCTGCCTGATTTTCCTTTACGGCTGCTTCCAATAGAGTCGCACATCTTTTCATAAAGGTGGGCTGTCCTATTGCATGTTGTATGACTAGCCAGGCTGCCTGACTGCCTTCTTCTCCTACCTTATCGATGGTCGGATAACCAATTTCATCAAGTATGTCGCCTAAAACATCAGCATTCTTGTCGTGAACGGCTTTCATTTCCTCATGATATCCCTTAGCTAATAGCCCCTTTTGAATGAGTTGATCTCTCACTCTCAGATCTTCATTTTTCAGTTCAATGATTTGTTGGGCTATTTCGGGGTAGTGCATCTTCTTTGGCTTGAATTCTTTGAAGGAGTTTGACAAGAAGTATTATTTATGATTTAGAATGTATTCCCACCTTTTCTAAAAAAGGCGGGGCCAAAAATCGCAAAGGCCAAAGCCAGTCGCACTCAGCGCCACGATTCCGATGGGTTCTACGGAGCCATCCCGTTTCCCTATTTTCTTCCTTCTAATTCACGAGATGAGGATAAAAGGGTTTCATGACTTTTTTGGGGGTCCGATCTACTTTGAAAATTCCCCAATGCTTTTCAGGTTCCAATTCGTCAGGCGAACCTTTCCAGGATTCATCAAAGGCTTCAAATAAAAAGCAGATGATTCCTTCTTCCTCAGTCCATTTCGCCAGATCATGGTAATACATCTCCTGAATATCCTCATTTACATTTTCCGGGTGGATGCCTCTCCCATTAGAATTTGTGGCCCAACCCGCTTCTGTGATCATCACGGGCTTTTGAGGATATTTATTGGCTACTCCCCAATAATTGTCTTTGGTGTAAGCCATAGCCTCGTGAATATTTTTGTATTCCCATACCGGATAGGTGTGAATAGAAATAAAATCCACTTCTTCAACGAGGGGAGCTAATTTGCCATGCCAGGGAACATAATTTTCACAAAAGGTAACCGGTTGCTTTGCCGCTTTCTTTACCATACGCACATATTCTATCACTCTTTCAACCGGAACTAAATGATCTGTCCAATCGACCGTAGCTTCATTTCCAACGGAGAGGGCAAGGGCAATATCAGGATATTGATTAGCCAGGCTGATCAACTTATTTATCTCCTCGATATTATTGACTCGATTTTGCTCCAGCACTTCCTCAGAATAATTGGCTCCCCATGGACAATTGGGATTGCTAACTTCGGCATTGATGTAAGCGCCCAGCATAAGCTGAAAGTCAAGCTTCTCTTTATGAATGACCTCAAGGGTCAATTCTGCATGTTTACTGCAATCATATAGTCGCAGGTATTTCCAACGACCCTGTAAGATCAATAAATCCTCTTTAATCTGATCGTATGTGGGGTAGGTTTCTGTACCCGGACTTTGACCGTCTCTGTATCCGGAATAGCAAATGGCTGTTCCAAAAGCAAGATTTACATTCTTATATAGACTCATACACGAAATCTAATGTTCTGTGAATTTTGAATTTCCATCTTTATCCCAAATGCCCCAATATGCCCCGACATCTCCTTCATCTCCCACTTTCCAGGCTTCATCAAAGCTTGAGAAATACATAACTTCTATATTGTCTTCTTTGCTCCACTGCTGGGTATTGATGAAATACCTCATCGCATTTTCGAAAGAAGGTTCTGATGCTTTAAAATTGCTGCCTTGACTTGGCCAACCGGTTTCACTGATGATTACTTTTTTCCCATTCCCTGCCTGAACCGCTATTTGGTACATGGTTTTCATATAGGGTAAAGAGTAATCTATGTGGCATCCTTCCCAGAAAGGATAACAATTGGCAAAAATCACATCGCAGGCTTCGGTAATTGCCGGGCGATTTCTAAACTCATAATAAGCATCCACATAGCCGACTTCTACACCAGGCAATTCTTCTTTAACCCGGTAAATGTAGGCCAACAATTCCTCTTCGGTCAATTCTTCCCGATAGAGCACCTCATTCCCAACAGCCACCAGGTCGGCATGGCCTGCTTTGACTACTTCGATGAGATTATTGATTTCCTTTTCATTGAGCGTTTTGTCCTCGCTCAGCCAGGCACCTACCATCACTTTCATCCCATACTCTTTTGCTATGGCAGGGATCAATTCATTTCCATCCGTGCAGGAAAAAGTTCGTACCCAATTTGAATAAGGCTTGAGTATTTCGATGCGTTGCCTGATTTGGGCATCACTGATGATGGAACCAGGTTCTTGTCCTTCGACATAAGCGCTAAAACAGATACCATGAATCCCATTATTGAGGTATTTGCCAAATAAGGTTGAAAGGT
This sequence comes from Bacteroidia bacterium, assembly GCA_033391075.1. Classification (NCBI taxonomy): domain Bacteria; kingdom Pseudomonadati; phylum Bacteroidota; class Bacteroidia; species Bacteroidia bacterium. The sequence goes on along the minus strand of JAWPMV010000005.1, from coordinate 289,844 downwards.
CTTCTGTTGAAAAACTGCCTGTATCTATTCCCGCTAGCGATAGGATATTTTCAGTTCGTATTGACATTTTAGGGGTAGTTTTTATGGAATTAAAAAGAGCTTGCCTGTATCCAGGGCAAGTGATTGTTCTTAAAATATAAGTTTTGGCTAAGGTAAAGTGTTTGAATTTCAGGCGATTCCTGCATGATAGAATCAGCCATTGCTAAGCGTATATTATGATAACAGACCTTTTTGAGAGGCTGTTGTGATAAAGCTTTGAATTGTATTTCGTTGTGAAATGCGCTCATGTGATTTAGCATGATTTTGCAAAGCGGGCGCTAAGCTAGTAAAAAATAGGAATCGATTGCCCTGAAAAAAGAAAATATTGCTATTCGGTCTTTACATGCGGACTAAAGACATTTTCCAACAATTGGCCTTCATCTCCTCCATAGGTTTTGGTGATAGGCGAGCCATTTCGAGTCAATCCTTCAAAGATACCAGCATCTACCATCTTCCAAAGGGGATATTTAGCCTCTCCTTGGAGATTGATCAGGCCAAAATGATTTTCTGATCCCAGGGGATTTGCCTGGTCTTTCCATTGCTCATCGAATGCTTCAAAATAGAAGCAGGAAATCCCTGCTGCATTCGTCCAATCCCTCATGTGATCATAGTACAATTTCTCTTTGTATTCATCTGCAGCTCTGGAACCTTCATTTCCGTAAAAGGAATTGCATACACTTGCCCATCCAGTCTCTCCAATGTGAATGTCCTTTTCTATTCCCAGGCTTTTCATATAATCAGCTGCCGCCTGATACTGGGAGATTGCATACGCTTTGGCTCTGAGCATAGCGGCTTCTATTTGATCCATTTTCTCCAGGTCTTGCTCTCCTTCAGGGATTGCCCAATAGGCAGGATTGTAGTGAGAATCGTGGAAAGGGTAGGTGTGGAGTGAAACATAATCAACGGCTTTTATTAATTCCTCCAAATCATCATTGTGATAGTCAGTGGAGCCTCCGCCCCAGGAAGCAAAGTTGTCAGAACTTGTGATCCAGACTCCTGCAGGGATTTTTCCTTCTTCTCTCAGCCCCTTCAGATGATTGACCCATTTGAGAATGACTTTCGGCCTCACAAAATAACTCGCTGCCCAATGCACCATCGCCTCATTTCCTACTGCAATGATTTTTACGATATCCGGATACTTCCGAGCCATTTCGGCAGCAGCAGCAATCTCAACGGTATTGTTTTCCAAACTTTCTGCTTCGTGATTTACCGTAGCAGTCCAGGCTCCTTCACAATCAATCCAGGCTCCCACCATCACATACATCTCAAAATCCGGGTCTTCATCCTTCAATTGGCTGATAGCCTCCAGTAGATTAGAAGCATGCTTGAATTGTTGGGTATTGTAAGTCCTCAGGAGTTTAACTCCCATAGCCGCCAGAATTTTCATGTCTTCCTTTAAGTCCTCAATAGTGGGAACTAGCTCTCGAGAGTCTTCTCTATAGCCTCCATAGGAGAAGGCCATGTAGTCGAGGTTTCCCAGAATTTCCGCGGCTGTGATGTCCATACCTTTTCTTTTTATATCTTCTTTTGGAGGGCTACATCCCAGGGCAAAACAAAGTAATGGGAAAATTAGGAGGGTATTTAGTATAGTTTTCATTTAGATCTTATGAGTATGCGTGTACAGCTGTTAAGCGAATAGGAAGCGAAGGAGGCAGACCAAATGATCTGCCTCAGTATTTTATGTAATAGGATTTTTGTTTAAAAGACTCCTCTGCAGTTCTCTTGCAGGGAGATTTTGATTCTATCTACTTCATTGGCGCCTGCTGGAATATCTGCAAGCTGGAGTCCCGGGAAGGAGTTCACGCTTTTCCAGTCTAAAATGGTAGCGCTAAAAAACTCGGATGCTGCGGCATCTGTTTCGTATACAATGATATCATAGGCTTCTCCTTTATCTCCACCGAATCTTGTGATTACCTGCCATTCTCCATTTCTCTTGTAGGAAGTATTGGTATGGTCAGATTGGGGATAGTATTTGCCATCGGAGGGCTTCAGGAGAACCCAAAGGTCTTTTTCATGGGCATCAGGATAAACGCCCATAGATAGAGTTCTACATTTAACTGCATCCCCTTCTATAGGAGAGATCAATTTCACGTTTTCTATAGGAAAATCAATGGTAAGCTTATTCCCTCTATCTGCTTGCTCAATTTGAGCTTGAGGGTTGATCATTCCATAGGAATATCCTCCATACATGAGGAGCAAAATACCGAGTATCCCAATCGGAACTCTCAATTTAATATTGATGAGGCCCAGAGAGGAACCGTTGAAGCTTAGGCTGTCAACAATGGCTAATAGAATAAATAAACCGCCAATCAGTAGGATTATAGTATCTGCAGACATTATTTGAAGTATTTAGTAGTATCAGTTTCTATCCAAATTAATAAATTATACACTCATTTTGTTTAAGCATAATGCTCAAAATGGAGGTTAATCATATATGGTTTCTTTAATATCCTAAATATCCGGGATTTTCCCTTATACAGATTGGATTTTCTGAATCTTTTTTAGAAAAAGTTATTTTGTTAGTGGATTTATTTAGATAAGCCCCACTCAATATTCAAATTCTTCTCTAAAAGCTGATAGTGAGAGTTCCTGGACATTTAGCTTGATTTCTTCATCTCCAGCTGAGCGAATACGGCTAACATTTTTAGGGAAGATGACTCCTTTAAGCAGGCCTTCCTCCAGGGCTAGCCAGTTTTCTCCGCAAATGAGGAGTGAATAATCTTCTTCAGCTTCTCCTTCCAAACTCTTTTCCCCTTTATTCAGGTTTAAAATCCATTCCGAGCCTGACTGAAAAATACTCAAATAGGGCCTGCAAAGAAAGCCATTGTCTCCCCAAACTTTCACCTGCTTTCTCTCTTCCTTTCCCTTAAATATCTCGACAATCTCCACAATCATCACATTGGGAATACTGTCCTCATATATCTCCATCATTTCCTGATATTCGAGGACTTTGATTTTGGCTACCAAATCTGATTCTTTAGCCATTTCGAGAAAGGGACCTTCCCAATCACAGGAACAAGCGAGAGCTGGATCAAGTAGTACCAGATTCAGCATGCAGAAGAGAAATAGAGGGAGTTTGTTCATAATAAGTCCTGCAAATACAGGATTGCCAGTAGTATAGCGTTTAAAGAAAGTCTTAGCTAATCCAGATTCTTTTCAGGGTATTTTCTCCTTTTCTGATAAAATGTAGGAAAAAGCCCAGAATATGAAAGATCAGGAGAAGGAAAACCACTTTGGCAACAATGTGATGGGATAACATAATAGGATGAAATCCATCTGCATTTATTTCGGGCAGGTCTGCGAAATTTCCACTTAAAAGGGCTGGATAGATTCCTTCCAGAAATAAGGAAGACATACCCGAAATGCACATCCAAATGATAACCACATAAAAACCCTTGTGTACAAAGTTGATGAAGCGCTGGTGAAAAGATTTCTCCGGATACAAAACCTGGGGACGTTGGTCTTTGAGTAAGGCAATTACCCGCCAGATGGTCAGCAAAAATACGCTAAATCCGATGCTAAAATGAATCTTATACAGACTGAATTTGGCAGGATCATGCTCGGCATGTTCCATATTGATGCCGGTATAAATCAATCCAAATATCAGTAGTGCAGATAACCAGTGAATCCAAACGGTTCTATCGCTATAATTCCTTTTTTCCATTTTGTGTGAGAATCTGTGAAGCTTTTACGCATTGGACAATGCCTTTCCCTCATTTATTCTGCAACATAGGAATTTATGCCGGATTAATGGCTGGCATCCTCCAGGCGGTTCGAATAATCAGAAAGAATGCTCCCAGATTCATGGCCGCAAAAAAGTATTCATCCAAATGACCGCCAGGCAAAGTATAGAGTATGCCCAGGCTTGAAAGAATTACGGCTATAAGGTTCATCCATTTATTGGCTTTGTCAGTGAGTATTCTGGGAAGAATGACCATCAGAATAGGAATTTCCACAATGAAGGCGAAAAAGAGCATAGATTCTTCGGATAAATGGAGGCCCATCATTTCTTCGATATATCCCTCTGTTGGGAACTCGTGCAAATCTCTCAGGATCATGTTAAAGAGGACAAAGATCCAAAGGCTGGAGAGGAGAGATTGGGGCTTGAGCTTTTTGTTATACATTTTCTTTCTTTTTAATATGATTTAAGGTTTGTACTTTTTTTGTTGGTATAAGGGCTTTTTGCGGAAAAAAGAGCCCACAAAATCCATCGCCCGAATCCTGATGGCCTATCTTCATTTCATTGGACTGGGCGAATCGAGTTCCAACATCAGAGGAGAACAGGACATATGATTCCTTCTCCACAAGGCCTGCATGTGGGGATTTTGAGAATACACCATTTGAAATTATTCCTTAGCTACATTTGATGACACAAAGCTAGAGGCGGCTTAGCAGCTATTCATTGATCTCGGTTAAGAAAAAAATGGAGTAGGGGAGAATCGGAAGAGTTAAGGAGGTATTTAAGATTTGTTTTTATTGGACCAGATTCTTTTTCTGATTCTACTTAGAGATTCGGGTTGAATGCCCAGATAACTGGCAATCATGTATTGAGGGACTCGATTGACCAATTGGGGTCGGTCTTCTAACAACTTTTGATAGCGGTCTTCAGGAGAAAGGTTTTTATAATCATCGAGGAAGATTTGTTTCTTGGCAGAAAGGCTATCTCCAATTTTAACGAAAATCGGGATAAAGCGAGGGAATTCTTGTAAAAAGCGCTGAGTTCGTTCCTCAGTTCCGGTAGAAATTACGCAGGACTCGACACAGGATAAAAAGTATTTAGAGGGCTCCCTTGTGGTATAACTCACGGGTGCAATTGGATCATTTTCGGTGTAAAACTCCATGATTTTCTCATCCCCATCCTCCAGATAATACCTTTTTACACAACCTTTCAAGACCAGGAAGCATTCTTTTGCAATTTCGCCTTCTCTTAGCAGGATATCATTCTTTTGATACTCTCGAATGATATCTTCCTTTTGGATAAGTTGAGCTTCTTCTTCGCTGAGGGTAATGTATTGAGAGAAGTAGTTTATCAGGAAGTTTTCAGAATCCATAAGTGAGCTATTTAAGCGAAATCAGACCTAAAGTTACAAAGGTTTTGGCTTAAATATATCAGATTGAGTGAGTGAAAAAGAAGGAAGATTTCCTCAGTTTTAAATTTCTTGAACTTCATCTGTATCATCTGGTAATCTACATCTCTGCTACTCCACAAGCTTTGATATATGTGAAGCATAAGATCCTGAAGACTTAGTCTATTTCTTATTCCTATAAATGGGAATTTTAACAAAGCTATCGTTATACCATTTTACCTGTAATACTTCAGTTGCATCTTTCATGGTTTCCATGCTTACGTCTTTCCCTGTGCCGTAGTTTAGCTGTTCATGTGGGTGTTTATTTACGTTTAGGACCAATATTAGCCGACTTCCTTTTTTGAGTATTTTACTTGCCATTCTCACATTAGTAAAAGGAAAGGCTTCTATCGTATCAGGAGTCAACAATTGTCTTTTCTCTCTATTTTTTGCCAGACTGGCTCTGCCTATAAATTGTTGGGTCAACTTAAAATACTTTCCTTCAGGGGTTTGTTCGTACATGACTATAGAACAGTCAAAGTCTTTTTTGTTGATGGCTACTTTTAATTCCCCAAAATAAGATCCATTGAATTCGGTATCTGTTTCAAATGCTTCGGTAATAAATGAAAAGCCATTGCTCAGAGGAAGGCTGCTATCTACAATATTTGGGTTGAAATAATTATTCTCACCTACCATAGATCTATCTGTGAAATCTACTTCTTGAGGAATATAATCTAAGTCATTGGGTTTAGTGTTGGATAGGGAAAAATGGGCTTTGTTTCCATTATTTCCAGTCTCATGTCTTGCCACAAAATGGACCTTTGAAGATTCATTGCTTAAATAAAAAGTAAGCGTATCATTACTCATTTCATTCAAAGAGGAAACATGCTTCCATTGATTTGTTCCCATCACCTGAAAATTGATTTTATCTTTTAACAATTCGGGTTTAGGAGCATTTTTGAAAATATAATCAAACCATTCAAAGCTCAATTTGGTGATATCGATTTGAGCCACAGGATCAATGCTGTAGTTTCCGATTTCTTCTTCGGGTTTATATTGAGATCCTAAATGCCCAAAAGGTCCAATGACTAAATAGTGTGCTGCTCCTTTATTGTATTTGTAATGCTCCTTGAGGTAATACATCACGCCTAATTGACCACCGTCAAAATACCCGGTTGTACTTAGTATGGGTATGTCAATCTTTGAAAAATCTTGTTTGTAGGGAATTATATTTTGCCAGTATTCATCAAAAGTGGGATGCTTCAATTGTGTGTTAAATAATGGGTTGGGGCTTCCATCCAGACTATCCAGCGAACGGTAGGCTATGCCTGTTTGGTAGTAGTTTTGTTTTAGCCTGTTCCATCTTTGATGATCATTATAGCTCTCGTTATCCAGGGATTTATTATTGCTAACATGTGGAAACCAGGGATATAGGAAGGACATATAAACCCCATTTTCGGAGGGTTCAGCAATCCCGGGACAGGAAGATGCTGATGGGACAATGGTTTTAAGGGCAGGATGTAGTTTTTTTGTGGCTGCCCATTGGGTAAAACCCGTATAACTTCCTCCGCGCATCCCTACTTCCCCATTGCTCCAGGCTTGTTTGCTGATCCATTCGATTACTTCGTTTACATCATTGACTTCAAGTTCATAGGGGATAATTTCACTAGAACTCCATGCTTTGCCACGCGTGTAACTTACCACTCCTACATAGCCATGACTTGCTGCCAGGACTGCTCTTTTAAAGTCGGTATCCCGGGTATAAATCGTATGGTGTAAAATCGTGGGCAAAGGCTCCTTCAATCTTTTATCTCTTAGTACTAAAAGGGCTATTTCTGCTCCATCAGCAGTTTTGATCAACAGGCTATCTTGGAGAAGGTACTCCTTTCCATTCTCAGTAATGATTTTTTCGCTTACCTGAGCGTTTTTCAGGCTGCAAGAAGCAAGGCCTGCCAATATAAGGAGTAAAGTTGTGGTAGAAATAATTGCTTCTTTCATTTTACTTTTTGCTTAAAGTTTGGAGATTACAATATCCTTAGCTGCCTGTTTGAAGCAACTATTCTTTAGGATTCTCTTTAGCTTAAGTTTGATTACTATAGACTATTCCAGTTTTTAAACTGTACAGATTTTCGACTGGAAACTTCAAATGCTTCCCCACTCGTAAGGACTATTTTGAGTCTGTTGTTAAAAGCCGGATAAATTTCGCTTATAAAATTCACATTGATGATTTGACTCCTGTTGATTCTGAAAAACACAGAGGGGTCCAACTTTTCTTCGATGCGATTAAGTGATTTTTTCATCACAGCCATATTTCCATTGAAATGAAAGCGGACATAGTTTTCTAAGGATTCAATGTATTGAATGTCAGCTATCGGAATGAAATGACATTTCTCGCCATCTTTGATGAAAATTTTATGATGCATTGAAAATGCAGAACGTGTCTCATGTATGTTGGCAAGTTCCTTTCTCACCTTTTCCATACTTTTAGAGAATCGTTCTTCGCGTATGGGTTTAACCAAATAATCGAGGGCATTAATATCAAAAGCTTTTGCTGCGTATTCGCTATAGGCCGTTGTGAAAACAACTTCAGGAATCGTGCTCAATTCATCCAATAAATCAAAACCTGACTTCTCGGGCATTTGGATATCTAAAAAAATCAGATGCGGTATGTTGGCTTCAATCAATTTCAAGCCTTCATTTGCATGGCTGGCTTCCCCTACAAGCCTGAATTCAGGGTGATCAACTAAATGACGCTTGATCTCTTCGCGAGCCAATCTCTCATCATCTATTACAACAACCTTGTACGTATTCATTGCAAAGCTCAAGTTAAGGGTATTCTTATGGTTCCATTTACAAAGCCTTTGGGTTTTTCTATCAGCTCAAAAGCTGCTTTCTCCTGATATTGCAATTGAAGTCTTTGTCGCAAATTCTTGATTCCCAAAGCCGTATTCTGTGATTCCTCGCTTAGCTTCAATCGTCCCGGATTTTGAACAATAATCTCCAGGTACTCTATTTTCTTATTAATACTCAATGATATACATCCTCCAGCAATCGAATTTTGAATGCCATGTTTCAAGGCATTCTCTATGAGTAATTGAATGCTCAGGGCAGGTATTTTGTAAGTTAAGTCAACATCATCGGCAATGCTAAGCTGTAGTTGCAAACGCTCTTCAAAGCGGATTTTTTCCAATTCGATATAATCGTTGATCAATTGCAATTCATCTTCCAGACTCTGTAAGTTGCCTTTAGTATAAAGGGAAGAGCGCAACAAATCAGATAATAAGTCTATGGATCGCCTTGCTCTCTGTGGGCTTTCAGCAATCAGAGACTTAACGCTATTTAACGCATTGAATAAAAAATGGGGGTTCAATTGATTCGACAATTGATCTATTTGAATTTGCTTTGCCAGCACAGAGAGTTCTGCATTATGCTTTGTTAGGGCTATCTGTTGTTTGTGATAATGATATAAATGATAGGCAAGTACCCAAATAGTCATTAATCTCAAACCAGTAATCAAAGGCGGATCCCAAAATAACATGGAGGCAAGAAAATCCGGATGTTGAGCTTTGATCATAGTCCAGTAGATATACCATTTTGCATTGACCAATAACATAAATGAAACGGATAGGAGGATAATTGCGATTGCGAGTTGAAGCACACTTCCCTTGCTAAAAGATATTCGACCTGAATTATGGATCATCAGCTTATAAGTATGTGTCAAGGAAATACCGATAAGTACATCAAAGATGAAATTGACTAAGGTGTGAAGTACAGAATAGTCATTGTTAACATATACGATATATGCCCAATATATCGAGGCTAAGCCCCAGCCTAATAATTGGTATGTCCAATATCTGTAAGCCCTTTTTTCTGGCAATATGTTTATTTCCTGATCCAAAATTCTTATCAATAATAGAGGGATACACACAATTTCAAAAGAGAAAGTACATAGTAGTGGATATTTGGTGATGGACGTTGAGGATATTTCTATTTTATGCCCAAGCGTAGTTGTCATGCCTACAATTAGCGCTCAGAAATGCGGAAGAGAGGAATGTTAGAGCAAACATATATAGCATGCTTCACAACATTCATTTTGCAATTTTTCCTGATTCATATCTAATGTAGATAATATTTGCGAGTGCTAACATTCGGCTAAGTATCCATGAGTGGGTAGCCATAATGCTTAGAGGAGGACGATATTGTCGTCAGTGTTTCGTGGATTTACCTTGGGTACAATGGTTTTATTCTGGAGTCTGGATCATAGATTTTCATCGCTTTTCCATTATTGCTTTCAGTTCTTTACAGATTTCTTTTATTCTTGGCTGAGAAACACATTTTTCTTTTGGCGTCTTTAAATAGTGAAAAACTTTAGCACCCTGGTATTGAGTATCAAAATCTTTTGTCTTGGGTACCACATGAAAGTGAATATGTTTAAATCCCTCAGCTTCTGCAAAGCAGAATATGTATTCCTTTTCCGAATGAAAATATTGATGTATAGCTTTAATCACAGCTAGCTGAACATGTGAAAGCTCTAAAAATTCCTCCCTACTCAAGTTGTGAAATTCCTCACAATGGCGTTTTAAAACTATGACTAACCAGCCTTCTAAAGAACAAGGATAAGCATGTTCAACAAGCCAGTATTCTGATTCAAAAATTTGAACACCCGGGCTGATGCGTTTTATCCCTTCATTCGATTTACAACTTAAGCATACCATGCTATTTGTTTTTGCCAAGCTTGGATATCTATACTGCTAAGGCTTTAGCGAGGAAGCTTGCACCAAAAGAGTATAGACCTCTTGCTCTGGATAGTAAACTCTTAAAGCTATTTGCACAAAGGAAAAAGCATATATAAAAACTAGTTCTTTGTTTAGCGTGATATAATAAAGCGTGTTGATTGGTATATATTATCTCCCTTCAGGATTATAATATAGGATCCATTGGAAATAGAAGAAAGATTTAGATTGATTTCTAATTCTGAAGCAGAAATGCTTTTATCTAAAATTTTTCTACCATCTGTACCGTATATTGATATCAAATTAACACGCTGCAAGTTTTTGATATATAATATATCCTGGCTAGGAATGGGGTAGATTAACGCTTGATTTACACCTTCATTTTCGTCGATAGAAACAATATCACTTCCATAAAACTCTATTTCTCCTATTGCATTCCATACACTTGTTCTCGTATCTCCGGCACTATTAAATCTTCCATACCCTATTATTTTTACATAGCGAGCCTCTGTTGAAGGAACTTCATATTGATTAAAATCTATAGTATTAGTTGCTGTTAGGATCAAATCTCCTGAAGTAGGCAGGATCATGGAAAAATCTGAGGAGTCAGTTCCTGTAGTTGATACCCAAATTTGATATCCAAAAGCATCTGATTTATTAGTGGTACTAAACTGGATAAAATTAATGCTGTGCTTACTACTTAAATCATAAATAATATATTCTCCATCCCCTTTGTAATCTCCGCTTACAATAGCACCATCATCGGCAGCCCATACAGTAGCATTGTCTTTATCTAAAGTGTTTTTTGCGTAATTAAATTTAGTAGTTCCATTTACTTCTTCTTTTGAGAAAGAATGCACGCTGACCTTGTCGCCAGGCAAGCCTGTACCTATATTTATAAGGTCATATAATTCTGTTAAATCTACCCCTGCTTGCGTAACGCTTAAGGTCCTTACAATATCATTCCCTCCGGGATCTTGTGTAAATGTCAGCGTACCTACTCTGCTGTTAAGGTCTGTATTTTCAGTAACCATAACCGAGACGCTTGCATTGCCCGTACCTGAATTAGTATCAATACTTATCCAGGCATCATTAGAAACGGCAGTCCAACTTACGTTTGCATTAACAGAAACTATATTGGTATCTGCAGCTGCAGTAAATGTCGGCAAATTGCTAAGCCTTAAGCTTTCAGCTGCTACAATGGTACAATTTCCATTACTTATATTTCCACCTAGATTATCTAAGAAACACGCACCAATTCCATACCCCACCATACTGTCAGCTATTGGGGTATAAGTACCCATATCAGCCCCTTTGCCTGCAGCCCCCGTTCCAGAAAAAGTAAAAATTTCCCCATCGGCAACAGCTGTAATTCCTGCTTCTAAGGAAAATCCTGAATTCGTAGCACCTAAATTAGTTCCCGTATAAACATTTCCCGAGTATACCAATGTAGTACCAAGATTAGCATAAGAAGTAGGCGTATCTCCTGTAATAAGGTCAGAAATATTTGAGTTGCCAGCAGCGAAATAAATTAAGTTATTAGAAACCGTCCCTGTTGGATCCGTTGATCCTTTATCTGTGTTATAAAATAAAGGAGCATGGGTATTTACAATTGAGTTATTGGAAAGGCTGATGTTTTCAGATTTTTGATATCCGTTTGAAGTACTAGTAGAAGCGCACAGAACCGCAGCATTAGCGCTACCTCCTAAAAAGGTTATGCCATTATTCCATTTAGCTTGATTGTTAACTGTAATACAATCTTGAATATAGTTATTCGTAATTGTGTGCTCACTGTCGGTAATCCTAATGCCTCCCGTACCCTCTACATTTTCCCCTAGAAAATAGTTTCCTTCCACTGTAGCATGAGAGCCATGACGTAGGACTAAAGACCCTCTACATCTTCTGAAAGTATTATTAATATATAGGTTGCCCTTACTTTTATTCGTAATGATTTCATTTTCACCATCAGCTTCAACAAAATAGTTATTGCTAAGGGTTACATTGCTGTTTACATTTTGGTATTCACTTGTACCTATACGTATAGTTTCACTATCTCCAGAATTGCTTAAGGTATTATCAATCTTTTCATATTTATAGAAATAGTTATTGCTTATTGTATGCCCAACCGTTGCACAAGGATCGTCTTCAGCATTGTATTCATATTCTGCTAAAATTAAAGCACCTGCACTCGCTTTGTTCATGAATGAGCAGTTAATCACAGTATTATAGGTTCCGTACAAAACAATCCACCTGTGCTTTGTAATCGAATTATTCGCTAGATCATCTGCTACGTCATCTGGATGTATAGCTAAACCATCAATCGCGCAATTTTGAATGGTACTGTGATTGGCATAATCAGTCCCATTTCTGAATTGAATAAAATTGCTTGCACCATAACCACCTTGCCAGTGAAAGCCATCAACAACCACATAATCTCCACCAATATTCATCTGCAAACCACCCGTAAACTTAACCCCTCCAGGATTTTCTGCTCTAAAAACTATAGGATTGTCTGCTGTTCCATTGCCAATAAAGTCAATACGCGAGTCAGTATCGTAAATACCATCTGCTAATATAATTTCATCGCCGGCTACGTAAGTATGAGTCTCCAGGTCCTCAGGATCAGTAATATTATAAGTGGTTTGAGAAAATATATAAACTGGGAATAGTAACAGAATAGAGGTTGCAAAAAACAGTTGAATCTTTACAAGGCAGAGCGTCTTCATTTTTTCAAAAATTATGATTGACCGATAGAGCATTTTTTAATCCTAAAATTGGTTTACCAATTTGGTTATGAATTTTTAAATATAAAAATCCTGACTCAAGTATGTTTTAGGCTAAAGGCTCAATGCGCAAGACATCATCCTTCCCAAAGATCGGCCCCAACTCTATTCCCAAACTTGACTGGGCATACAATTCTGGCGGAACAGATATGTCTCCCAAATAAAGCGCTCCACGTATCAGTTTGACTTCCTCCCTAAACAGGCCCACCTTAGGCAAAGCGAGCGTAAGGGTCGCTTCTGCATGGATTACTGGATCGAATATCTCCCCCTCCGTCAAACTGATGCCCGATGGCGTATCCAATGCAAGGATAGGGGCCTGATGATCATTCGCCCACTTAATCATTTGCTTTGCGATTCCTCGGGGATTTCCTCTTAGGCTATAGCCTATAATCCCATCCAGGATCAAATCCGCCTTCACATCATCGGAAGGAATTTCTCCCGCCTTAACAGCTATCCCCATATTCAGCAGAATTTCGTATTGATGCCTTGGAATAGGCGTTAATTTCTCCACACTTGTCAGATAGACCTCTACCTTTGCTCCCCAGCTAGCCAACCTCCGTGCAGCTACCATGGCTCCACCTCCATTGCCACCGGTTCCTGCTAGTACAATAAGCTTCTTCTCCGGGATTTCGCCCCTAAAGAAATGACGCTTTGCTGTCAAAGCCAGGCAGCGACCGGCATTTTCCATCATTTGGATGAGTTCGATTTTGTAGACTTCGATCATGAGGCGGTCTACTTCGATCATTTGTTCTGTGGTTATTCTTGGGATCATATTTTTATCGCTTTTTATAGATTCTTCTGACTTTTTGCCGCCAAAAAGTCAGCAAAAACCGGCAAGATTTTATACCAGCAGCACAGTCCGCCCCGACCACCATATCTTGCAGGCCCTCGCGCTTGGGTGAAAAGGGAGAGGTGTTAGGGTGTTTGAGTGTTAGTGAAAGTCAGATGATTTTAGTCCCTGACATCAAACGACCCCACTACTTAGGCGGGCTGGCCCTGCAGAGCCCATCGGGAGACGGGGCGGCAAGTGCGACTGGCTTTGGGCTCTGCGCTTTTTTGCCAAACTTTTTTCTAAAAAAAGTTTGAAGAAATTTAAAAAGCAATCCCATACTTAATAATAACTTCAATCAATACACTCACAGACCAGGCCTGATGAGCCGTTCCTTTGCCCAATTCAGATATGGGATGCTCCCCATCAAAAATCTCAGAGATTCCCTGGATACAGCCCTCTTCATAGAAATGCTGTTTTATGGCTTTCATATCCGAAGCGACTTTTTCTTTAGCTTTCTCTGAATAAGATTCTGCCCACAAATAGGCTTCGAAATAAGGCCCTAACAAGAAAGGCCAAACGGTTCCCTGATGGTAGGCAGTGTCTCGCTCCCAGGGCCCCCCATTATAGATGGGACGGAAGTCGGGATGGGAAGGACTAAGAGTTCGTATGCCCAGGGGAGTAAACAATTCCTCACGCAGCTTTTTTAGGATTTTCTTCCCAAGTTTTTTGCTGACCAAAGGAAAGGGGAGGCTTAGCGCATACAATTGATTGGGACGTATGCTATCGTCTTTGCTTCCATCCGGAAGAACCACATCATACAAATACCCTTCAGCATGTTGAAAAGCAGGAAGGAAGCTTTGCTTCAGCTTTCGGAGATTGTCCAGGCAAGCTTCGGATTCCTGTCCGACCTTTTCGCTGAATAACTGAAAGATCGAAAGGGCATTGAACCACAAAGCATTGATCTCTACCGGGCATCCCCAGCGTGGCGTAACCGTATGCCCCCAAATCCTTGCATCCATCCAGGTCAACTGACTATTAGGGTCGCCTGCAAATAGCAAACCTTCTTTTGTCGCATGAATGTGATAACGTGTCCCATCCGAATAAGCACAAATTATGCTGTGCAACTTTGGCATGACGGATTCAATATAGGCCCAATCCTCAAATTTCTGAACATAATCATAAAGGGCCACAAACAGCCAAAGGGTGGCATCGACTGTATTGTATTCGGCTTCTTCCCCTTCATCAAAAAATCGATTGGGGAGCATGCCCTGATCGAGATATTGAAAGAAGGTTTCAAATATCTGTCTCGATACTTCTTGTTGTCCTGTGGCTATGGTTAAGCCCCGCATAGCAATCATTGTATCCCGACCCCAATCTGTAAACCAGTGATAGCCCGCCAATATGGTTTTTGCCTTTGTGGATGCCCGGTCTACCAGAAATTGATCTCCTGCTTTTATGAGGTCCTGTAAAAATTCCTGTTTGGGGAATGCTTTCACCAACTTTTTCTGCCGTTTGACCTCTTCTTTGAGAAGCAATGCCGGCACAGCTTTCATTTGAGTTTCTTCCAGGGAAAAAGTCAGAAATACTTCTTCTCCCGCTGCTAAATTGATAACTGCATAACCTGGAGAATAGCTGTCCTCTTCAAATTCTTGTCCCCGCATTTCATCCCGATGAAACTGGATGTCCTTGTTCCAATGTCGATCTTCGATAAAACTCCCTAAACTCTGGCGATAAAATAAGGGCTCTTTCTTAAAAGCAGGATAAAAAACCTCATATCCATCCTTTTGCTCCCGATAAAAATCATAAGCCTCCTCTTCCCGAAAAATAGCATGATGATTTCTATAGCTCAATTGTAAACGGACATGCAATTCGAAGCCATTTTTTGAGGCATTTTCATAGCGGACTATGGTCGTATTACTTCCATAAGGCATGAATACCTGCTTTTTCAATTTATGACCTGCAAATTCAAAAAGTACCTCTGGTACTGGATTTCGCTTAAAGCTGCTTAAATAGGTATAGCCTTTAGGGAAAATGGCTCCCGGATATTGATTGGTCGCCAGATCAAGCTCCTGATCTGCTAAAATCGCACGCTCTTCTAATCGTGAAACGAAGACTTGTCTTTCGGTAGGAGGATTGAGGGAAGCGACCAGGAGCCCGTGATAACGACGAGAATTCATGCCACTGATATGGGCAGAAGCATAGCCTCCAATTCCATTATGGACCAGCCATTCACGGTCTTTGATCTGTTCGAATGAAGAGCTTTTAAGTGAAAGTTTATGTTGAGGCATATATAATTCAATTGGGACTCCGCCCCGCTTTGACGGTTCTCTACGCTACCCCCTTTCATACAATGCTTAAGAGAGGGAGATTCAGGGCGTGAGTATATCATTTCCAGCCCGATTTATCAATCAATTCTGCGACCAAAGCTGTCCAGCCGGTTTGATGGCTGGCACCCACGCCACGACCAGTATCTCCATGGAAATATTCAAAGAAAAGGATGAGTTCCTGAAAATGAGGATCTTTATGGTAGATCTCATGGAGGTCATTTACGGGTCTTTTCCCATTTTTATCTTTTTGGAAAATGCTGATGAGTCTTTGGGAAATATCATCTGCGATTTGATCGAGGTTTTTATAATCCTCTGATCCTACGGGAAATTCTATCGTCAACCTATCTCCGTAGAATTTGTAGAATTGTCGTAAGGATTCAATCAGCATATAATTCATCGGAAACCATATCGGCCCTCGCCAATTGGAGTTCCCTCCAAAAAGATGGGTATCTGATTCTGCAGGCGTGTAACTGATGCTATGGTCTGCTCCATCGATCATCAGGGAATAGCGATTCTCTTTGTGATGCAAAGATATGGAACGAATACCTCGCTCAGATAAAAATTCGGAGGTGCTGAAAAGGGCCTCCAGTAATCTCAGTAGGCGCTCCCGGTTCACCATAGCCAGAAGGATGTCATCGGTACCTTTGTTTTCTTCTGATATACAGAAATTGCTTTGCTCCTGGTAGTAATTTTGAAACCAGTGTAAACGCCTCATAAAATCAGGTGCATGTTCCTGATCTTCTTTTGTGATAACAGAAGTGGCAAATAGGGGAGAAAGCCCAACCAGAGAGCGGACGCGGATTTTCTCATAACGATCTCCGGGCAAGTGTAAAAGATCATAGTAGAAGCCTTCTTCCTCATTCCAAAGTCCGGTATGCGCCGGCCCAAAATCATTGAGGGCTTCGGCAATGTATACAAAGTGCTCAAAGAATTTGGTGGCAACATCTTCGAATGAGTCATCCACGCGTGTAATCTCCAGGGCGATCTGCATCATATTGAGAGAATAAGTCGCCATCCATGCTGTACCATCCGCTTGTTCTAAATGCCCCCCTTGCGGCAATTCATTACTCCTGTCGAAAATCCCAATATTATCCAATCCCAGAAATCCACCTTCAAAGACATTGTTTCCTTCGGAGTCTTTTCGATTGACCCACCAGGTGAAGTTGAGCATGAGTTTTTGAAAGACTCGTTTGAGAAATTTTATATCTCCTTTCCCCTTACGCTCCTTTTCCATCTGATAAATCTTCAAAGCTGCCCAGGCCTGAACAGGCGGATTCACATCTCCAAAGGCCCACTCATAGGCAGGAATTTGGCCATTAGGGGCCATGTACCACTCCCGCATGATCAGTATGAGCTGATCTTTGGCAAAGTCCGGATCAATCATCGCGATAGGTACACAGTGAAAGGCCAGGTCCCAGGCTGCATACCAGGGATATTCCCATTTGTCGGGCATAGAAAGAATGTCCTCATTATTGAGATATCTCCAATTGCTATTTCTGCCATATTTCCGACTTTCGGGAGGAGTCGGTTGCCCCGGATCACCATCAAGCCACTGAGGAATGTCGATATAATAGTATTGCTTGGTCCACATCAGACCCGCAAATGCTTGTCTTTGGATATTGGCGAGGTCAGAATCGGACTTTTTAGGGAGGAATTGCTGATAAAACTCATCTGTTTCCTGGATTCGACTGTTAAAAACTTCTTCGAAGGAAGCTTTAAGAGGATTGCCTCTATGCTTTTTTCTGGAAAGCCGGAGCCTAATCGAGATTTCACTTTCGCCCGCTACCTCAAATTTATACAAAGGAGCAAATTTACTCCCACTTTTCTTGCTCGCTAAAAATTCTGCATCTCCCTCTACGACTGCTCGATGAAAGGCGTCTTTCACAAAAGGATGCTCATTCTCTAAGCCAAAAATCCGCTCCGCATTGGTCTCATTCTCTGTAAATAATAAACCCTCTGCCTTTTCTACATAAAAAAAATAATCACCCAGCCTTTCATGCTTGACATCCAGTAAATCATACTCTTTACTTCCTTTGGCCAAAGAAATTGCAGGCTTATTTTCCGTCAAACCAAAAGACCAACGATTGCGGAACCATAGGGTAGGGAGGAGTTGAATGGGAGCCGCTTCCTTTCCTCTATTAGCAATCGTAATTTTTATACAAATGTCTTCTTCAGCAGCTTTTGCATATTCCGTAAAAACATCGAAATACTTTCCCTCATCAAATATGCCTGTATCCAATAATTCATATTCCAATTCCTGCTTTGATCTCCTTCCATTTGTATTCACCAAATCTGCATAAGGAAACGCTGCCTGAGGGTATTTATATAAATGTTTCATGTAGGAATGCGTAGGAGAGCTATCCAGGTAATAATAAAGCTCTTTCACGTCCTCGCCATGATTCCCTTCCGGACCTGTAAGTCCAAATAAACGTTCCTTGAGAATGGGGTCTTTTTCATTCCACAACGCAATCGCAAAACAAAGCTGTTGGTATTTATCTGAAATCCCGGCTATCCCATCTTCTCCCCATCTATAGGTTCGTGAACGTGCATGATCGTGGGGAAAATAATCCCAGGCAGATCCATTTTCGCTATAATCTTCTCGAACCGTTCCCCATTGCCTTTCGCTGAGGTAGGGTCCCCACTTTAACCAGTGTTCCTTTCTGCCATAATTTAGTTTGAGTCTTTGCTCTTCCTGTAGCATGATTGATCTTTTATAATGTGTTGCTGTTGAATGTTTGTATTATGCTTGAGACGCTAAAATCCTGCTTTAGCCACCTGTTGCAAATCCGGGATAGAGCGTCATTCCTCCATCTACAAATAAGGTAATTCCCTGTACATATTCAGATTCATCTGAAGACAACCAAACTGCCGCTTTAGCTATATCAACTGGATTTCCAACTCGATTGTAAGGAATAAGTTTTAGCAATTCTGCTTCTGCTTCCGGCGTGGACCAGGCAGCGGTATTGATAGGCGTTTTTATAGCCCCCGGACCGATGCTGTTTACCCGGATTTTGTAGGGAGCAACTTCTTGCGCCAAACTCTGCATCAAGAGCATTACTCCTCCTTTGGATGCAGCATAATTTGCATGGCCTGCCCAGGGAATCACTTCATGGACAGAACTCATGCAAATGATCTTTCCAGCAGAACAGGAGATCTTATCATTTACTCCCTGTTTCATGAATAATTTGACAGCCTCACGTGCACATAGGAATTGGCCGGTTAAGTTGACATCGATGACTTTTTCCCATTGCTGTAGGCTCATTTCCCAGAAAGGTGCATCTCTTTGTAAACCGGCATTATTGACAAGTATGTCCAGACGACCGTACTGAGAGACGATTTCCTCAAACATCTTTACAACTTGCGCCTCCTGAGAAACATCGGCTTTGATGTGCATCGCTTCGCCTCCTTCAGCATGAATTTGTTGGACCACTTCATCTGCAGCCTCTTCATTAAACACCCAGTTTACGATAACAGTTGCTCCTTCTTGGGCAAGTTCAAGAGCTACCGCTTTTCCGATCCCTGAATTTGCACCGGTAATCAGGGCGATCTGGTTTTCAAGTCTATTGTAAGGACCTTTTTGAAGCATGAGATTTAAGGTTTTATGCTTGCTAGCTAATTTTTCTACATAAATAGGGGAAGAAAGCAGACTTAGCTGTCTCAATTATGACAGAGAGAGAATGATTTCTGTCTTGGAAAGGTCGGCTATTTGTCCTTCCTTCTATTTCTACATTACCTGGCCTAAAAATGTCTATGAAAGCAAAATTACTATCTAGCCTATTTCTAATTTTATGTCTTGGATTTTACTTTTATAAATGTGCATCAGAGCAGGAGTCTAGCAGCGAGTCAAGGGATCCTATACATATTGTCAAAAAGAAAGAAAAGGGAAAGAAATTTGATTCCCCGGACGAATACAGCAAACTATTTGATGAACTCAGGACGAAAGAGGGAGACGAGCGTCCTGCATATTCCTACAACTATAAACAGGAGGCCCTGCAAAGGGCCTATAGAAATGGTCCGATCCTGAGTAGGAGGGCCGTTACCTTTACAGAAAGAGGGCCAGCCAATGTTCCTGGAAGAACTCGCTCGATTTTGCCTGATCCTGCTGACCCTCTCAGTACATGGTTGGCAGCCTCGGTGAGCGGAGGGATATGGAAAAGCAGTAATGCAGGTCAGAATTGGATCCATATTACTCCGGATTTACCCAATCTACAATTCAGTACGATGGCTCAATCCAATGCTAATCCGAATATCATTTATGCAGGTACAGGAGAAAGAGGACTTGGAGGAGCCAATGGAGATGGTGATGGGATTTTCAAATCCTCAGATCGGGGAAATAGCTGGACTCAATTGAGCGTAGGAGCTGAGGACCCCTTTTTCCAGAACATTACTCGCCTTATTGTTTCCCCTACTGATGCTGATCTTGTTTTGGCTTCAGGAGGAACAGAATTTTTCGGATCAACTCCGGCAGGTCAAAATTCTGGCATATTCCGCAGTACCGATGGGGGACAAAGCTGGACCCGTACTTTTTCAGATGCATTTACTATCAGCCAAATTATAGCAGCTCCTTCAGATTTCAATCGTCAATACCTTAGTATTGTGGGGAGGGGCGTATTTCGTTCAGATGATGGGGGAGAGAGCTGGCAAGAGATAAATAATGGCATGCCCAATTCAGTGAATCGATTGGAACTCGCTGTTGGAAGGAATAATCCAGACTGGGTATTTGCTTCTCTCGAACGCTGGCAAAAAGATGCACAGGGAAATGATATCCGGAGAGGGGTGATTTATTATAGTTTGGATGGAGGAAATCAATGGCAGGAAGCGAGATCTGTAAATGGAGGTCTGGATCCCGATTTGTTGGGAGGGCAAGGTTGGTATGATAATACCATTATGGTGAGTCCGATGACGGATTCAGTGCTTTTCGTCGGGGGAGTTGATCTTTGGAAAATCAATCTTTTGCCAGATGGGAATGGAGGTTTCGAGAAGAATGTGGGAGTTCTGGTTGATAGTTATTTCAGAGCGAGTGGACAGGACAGAGGAAAGAATAGCTGGTTTAGCGGAGGTGTACATCCGGATCAACATTTTCTGACCTACCTTCCTGGAGATGCTGGCGATGAATTCAGGATACTCTTAGGGGATGATGGAGGAATTTTCGTCTCCAACTCCAGTGTGGATCCCGGCTTTGAAAATGGAAGCTGGAACATGGTGGGCAATACTTATAATACTACTCAATTCTACGGTGCAGATAAAAGGCCAGATCGCAGGCAGTATGCAGGCGGGGCGCAGGACAATGGAACCTGGGCTTTTGCTGGTGCATTGATTGGAGATGATAATGCAGAGGCAGACTTTAGTAGTCCATACAGATTTGTGATAGGGGGGGATGGATTTGAAGTAGCATGGAATAAAGCTGATCCCAGCAAACTATTGGGAGGCTCTCAATTTAATAATTTTGTCCTGGTCGATGTAGCAAATGGAAATAGTGAAAGCGCAACTCAAGGCCTGGATGATGTGGGAGGAGGAAATGCACCTTTTGTAAGTCGGATCGCCAATGAAGCTACTGATCCTGATCTAGTATATACAGGCGGACCTTCCGGTTTATGGCGAAGTGATGATTTTGGTAGAACCTGGTCCTTGACACCCATTAATAATAACTGGTTTGGCTCTCCGGATGTAGCCGTATCTCTCGCCAATCCCCAGGTCGTTTGGATAGCAACGGGCATGTCAGGAAACCGGGATGTGTATGTTTCCACTGATGGAGGAAGCAGCCTGAGGAGAGCACAGGAAATTGCTGATATCGGCAGGATAAGTGGGTTGTATACCGATCCTTTAGATGAAAACACCGCTTATATGCTCTTCTCTCCCAAGGGTGTCCCCAAAATTCTGCGTAGCCGGGATTTGGGAAGGAGCTGGGAAGACTTATCCGGATTTCAGGAAGGAATAGATCGGGGCTTTCCGGATGTTTCGGTCTTTTCTTTACAGGTGATGCCGCATGCGCCCGGAACCATTTGGGCAGGAACTGATATTGGAATATTTGAGACCACTGATGATGGTCAAAGCTGGCAAATCATTGATGAATTTCCCAAAACCATCATTTGGGACATGAAATGGGTGGATGATGAGATTGTGATTGCTACCCACGGGAGGGGAATATGGACAGCAACTATAGATGAACTGGGAAATGTTCCGCTGCCTGATCCTATACTTGGCCCCAAGGTATTATGTTTGACCAGCGATATCCTCGAAAGTGATGGACTGGTACTGGAGGCGGAATTACGGGAAGCCTATGATTCAACCCAAATCCTGCTCAATGGAATCCGCAAAGAAAGCATAAATGGCAATTCGATTCCGGAAGTCATCAAACGAAAATACATTGATAATCGGGACATAGACATTACCATCCGACTGATTGGCTATAAAGACGGAGAAGCCTATTCATCAGGCAAAGTGCTATTAAAGGAAGAGGATCGAATCGATTTTATCTTGCCAGTAGCTTCTTACCAAAGCGATTTTGAGCGCGCGACTGATTTTGCCTTGAGCGATTCCTTTCAGATTGGAAATTTGACGGGCTTTAGTGGAAATGTGCTTCATACCAATCATCCCTATACTTCCGGAATAGATCTTACGGGTGGGGTAGGGAATTATACAGCTACCTTACGATTTCCCATCGTAGTTTCTGCAACTGATCCAATTTTGCGATATAAGGATGTTGCAATTGTAGAGCTGGGACAGCAAGGCGCTGTATTTGGACAGGCTAATTTCTTTGATTTTGTAGTAGTAGAAGGAAGTAAAGATTTGAAAAACTGGGAACCTTTGGAAAATGGATATGATGCCAGTTTTGATGGCCGCTGGACCAATGCCTATAATAGCAGTCAGGACGGAACTTCCTCTATGTTTGTCAATCATGCAGTAGACTTGAGCAATACCTTTGCTGCAGGAGATACCATTGCTATTCGATTTCGACTTTTTACAGACCCTCTCGCTACCGGCTGGGGCTGGGCTATAGATGATCTGGAAATTCAACATGATGCAGGAGGGATCAATTTCAATAATCTTAAGCAAGATATTGCCCTATTCCCCAATCCAACTGAAGGTCCTATTCGGATGTTGTTGGAATCAGAGGGATTTGCACGCTACGATTATCAGGTCATAGATGCATCCGGGCGAAAGGTACTGGAAGGAGATTTTGGCCTGAATGGAATAGGAGTGGTGGATCTGGATCTTAGTCTTTTGGCAGGAGGAATCTATTTCCTTCGGATTATGGATGAGGGAATTGAGGTAGATGTGAAGAAAGTGATTAGACGCTAATTCTCGGCATAATGAATCCGATGAATGAGTAGTTCTTCTCCGGTTAAAATCTGGTTGCTGGGTGTACCGCAATGCGTGCACAAGAATACGTAATTCTTGATCGTAGATTTTTTATTACAGCTGGGACAGTTGATGGTGATGGGAATCATATTGGTTTTAAGTTCTACTCCCAAATATGCATTGCGGGTTTCCTGATAAGCTTTGAAGGCATTATTTAGAAGAACGGGCTCAACATTGGCCAACAATCCAATGTTGAGTTCTACAGCTTCTAATTTGGCTAATTCCTCCTGGGAAAGCTCACTTTCCAGGGTTTGGAAAATGCTTTGTACGAGGGATAATTCATGCATGACCGCTGTAATTTGACACTGACCTGAGCTCTTCGAGATTCTGGAGATGACGATTAGCTTCTTCTATCATGCTGGCATCAGTTACCAATTCTTTTACCTCCTTCGCTTTCTCCAACATATCTTCAAAGCGCATGTAATTGAATACCTCAGGATCCGGATCGTTTCCTACACTCCAGCTTGCCTCTAAATAATTGAGCAGCGAAATGGCTCTTTCATAGGGAAATTGATCAGCTGTTCGGACCGATAGTGCTTCATTATAGTACTGAATAGCTTTTTCGTAATTGTCAGAGTGTACCGCTTTGGGAAATTTGATCAAAGCATTTCCATAGTTATTGCAGATACTTCCATACTGGTAGGGATAAGCCTGCTTAGTGTAAAATTCCAGGGCTTCCTGAAAGGAGGCAGAGGAAACGCCAGCCCAGATGCTTTTCCTTTTGGGATCACTGGGAATCTCTGCATATAAAACTGCCAGATTGTGATGAATATCCGCAAAGACATCCGGATGGACTTCTTTGCTGAAAATTTGCAAAGCCTTTTGATAGGCTTCTACGGCTGATTTATAAAATTGTGGATTGCCATTTTGTGCCCATGTATATAGCAGGGTACCTTTTCGTAAAATCGCACTTCCGACTAATTCCTGATAGCCTTCTTCTTCAAAAATCGATATGGCCCTACTAATGTAGCCTAAAGCCTCGCTATAACTCTCTGATATGTTGGCGATATGTGTCGCATCCAGTAGTAATAAGCCCAGTTGGCCTTTATTCGCTGATTTTTCGAAGAAATTAACTCCCTCCCAAATGATTCCTTTTACTTTGCTTAGCAATTCTTGATCGTAGGGTACCTGGAGCATTTGCATCCAGACTTTCCCTAGTAAAAATTTTAAGGCGAAAGTAGCTTGTTCGGACAGGGATTTCTCCAAGCCCTTTTCCAGATAAGCCTCAGCCTGGCTCAGGTTGCCTCTATCCAATTCATAGGTTGCCAATTCTTTAAGGCTGAAAGCTGCATAATCATCATTTGGAGCTTTTTCTATGGCGAGAGAATAATTAGCTGTAACTGGTTCAGGCTTTTGAGTAGAGTAATGATGAATAACCCCCAAATTATGGAGGTTTTCATAAGATTCGTTTCCTACAGGAAGCTTTTCTATGGGAAATCCGTATTTGAGTCTGTTTTGGTTTTCGATAGCCATCGCCAATTCTCCTCCTTCTGCATATTGCCAGGCCTTTGGATCATTTTCCAGAAAATGAAAGATGAGTGCCAGAAGATTTTCCGGAGAAAATGCAATGGATTGGGGAAATAAATAGGGGGGGAGACTATTATCCCAGAAAATGGGCAAGGATATCTTTCCTTCATGTATTGAAAACTGAAACCCTTCTTCCGCTGTCCCTTCCCTAATTTCGATTAGCTCTTCCAGACGATCCTCCTGAAGAATCATCTCATGTATAGTTGAATGTAAATCAGTTGTTGCAAATATGGTAAGCATTATTTTTTCTTTTTAGGGTTCCCCGGGTATCTTTTCTTATCCCTCTTTGAAAAATACTGGCGAAAGTCTCTGCTTTTTTGCGAGAATGATAGTCATTGATTTTTCGAATCCTGATTTTGATTTCCTCATGAATATCAAAAAATAATATATCCACATACCATCTTCCTCTTCTCCCATAGACCAGATATTGAACTTCCGCATTCTGTAGCCAACGATCATCTTTTAGCAAGACCAAATCCCCTTCAGGAGCCGGACATTCAAAGGTGAGCGGATAAGAAGCATCTGGGTCAATGTACATCTCATGTAAGCTGAACTTTCAGGATTTTTGCTTTCTCCAAAACCTCGTATTTCAAGGCTCCATCTGCTAAGTCAAAGTCGTGGTCAATGAGGATTTCATGCAATGCAACCGAGCTGCCTCCTTTTGCATTTCGAATTTTGAGCATATGTTGGCTGGATTCATGCATTTTCTTAAAGAAAACATGATCAACGGATGCCAGCAAAATGAATTTGTGTTCAATTTTCAGCGAGAGATACACACTCAAATTAGTCCCGAAAACCTTCTTACTAAGTTCCTGATCGATGCATAGATGCATAGCTTCCAAATAGACTTCAGTTTTGGCTTTCTTGGCTTTGTACAGATTGGCGATATCCTTATTGGGAGGTATAATCATATCTTAATTTAGGACCTTTGCGTCAATATCTTCAAGAATTTTATCAACCAGTTTATCTCCACCCTCACGGGCTTCTTGGGTCATTTCTGTATTAAAGCGGGTACTATCTATGGCCACGAGGTATACATCGATATTCTCAGGATAATCTTCTTGCAAAATCTTTTTAGCATAGCTGAGTGCCTGGTCCCATTTTAAGCTATGGAGAAATACCAGAGGATCGTCTTGAATATGCGCATTGATCTCCGAAGCAGGTAGCTTATAAAGGGTACCTACCGCCTCTCCAGTATTGATTACGGCATCGACCAGTATGATTCTTTCCCTACCACGAAGCTTAAATAAAACCTCAAAAGCAGCTGTTCCCATATCCAGGATTTCTATGTCCTCATGCTCGATTTTCTCCTTCAGTTTCTCAATTACATAAATGCCTACTCCATCATCTTCCCGAACTGGATTCCCAAATCCCATTATCGTGATCTTTCCCATATGTTTGATGTAAAAAGCCTGTCTCCCCAAGTGGGAGGACAGGCCCATGATCTTTTATGATTTTAGTTATGACATTATAGTTTGAATTTTGCCAATTCTTTGCCTGTTTTTTCGTCATGTGCATGTACGGTACATACCAGACAACTGTCAAATGAACGAGCAACCAGACCAACTTCAACTGGATCGTGTGGATCCTCGATTTCTGTACCTTCAAGGGCAGCTTCAATCGGACCAGAATTACCCTGGCTGTCATTAGGCCCTACATTGAAGGTAGTAGGAGCAATGATTTGGTAATTTTCAATTACGCCATCTTTGATCTTGATCCAATGAGCAAGTGCTCCACGAGCTGCTTCGGTAGCTCCCCAACCCACGCCATCTTTTTCTTCTGGCTTGATGTAAAAAGCTTCATCCAGATTGACTTCAGATAACCACTTGTTGATCATATTGTAAAGTCTGGGTGCTTCATGTACCCTTGCCAGAGCACGTGTAAAAACACTAGGTCCCATTTTATCCATGATATCTCCAAAGAGAGGATCCTGGAATTGGTGGGAGGTATTTGCTGGATTAGCTGCCATGATCACTCGTGCGAGTGGGCCGGTTTCGGCTGCATACTCCATAAATCTTGGGGCTTTGGCCCAGGAGTATTTACCGTTAAAGTCTGTATTTTCGAGAATAGTTGAGTTAAGAGAACCCGAAGGAGCTGGCTGATCAAAAGGATGCATAGAATCATCCTGATTTTCATACCACGAATGGGTAACGTGTTCCCTTACCTGCTTTTGGTCTGCTTCATGATAATTTTTCCCATCAAAGAATCCGGATGGACTGATAGTAGCAGGATTTCTTCCTTCTATGGTAGGCTTTTGGTAAAGATCTTTGTGTAGATAGGTACCCCATGCGAGGTATTTACCTACTCCCTGTCCAAATTTATCTAATCCAAATTCCAAACTGGCTCTGATGAATAAGCCAAGGTCAGAGTTTCTTTGAGATTCATTTTCTTCCACCCATGCCAGCATATCATCCCAGCTTTTAATTTCCAGGTAGCGCTCGATAGAACAACCCAACCAAACAGTTTCCAACCAATCATTGCGGAAATGATTCATAATGGAATGCGCACGGGTAATGTCCTTGAGTGTAGGAGCACACATTACTCCTCCCGGAACCATATAGCTTGAGTGAGGCCATTGTCCACCGAAGAGGGCATAAACTTCCACCGGTCTACCAGAGGCAGTTACTCCTTTTTGGAAAGAGGTACCTACATAGGCGGCAAATCTTTTTACTACCTCCTGATATAGAGGTTTATTGGCAAATTTCTTGTTGGCTAAGTCGGTAGCGAAAATGGCGTAAAACCAGCGGGGAATACTTTGAATGGTTTCAGTGGCCTGTCCTATGGCTCTGAGTAAGAGCGCATTAGGGGGTAGAGTAGTGCCCCAGGCAACATCCAATGCTGAAGATGCACAGTAAAGGTGCGAGCCCCCACATATTCCACAAGCACGAGGCGTAACAATCAATCCTGCTTGAGGGTCTTTACCCACGAGGATTTTCTCGAAGCCTCTGTACATGGCCGCCTGGGTATGTGCGCGAGTGACGACGCCATCCTGCATAAAGACCTTGACATCCAGGTCCCCTTCTACTCTCCCTACAGGAGATATATTAAGTTCTTTTATATGAGACATGTTTTTTCGGTTAGGAGTTTACTTGGAGGAAGCTTTCAATGCATTATTGGTAGGTAATACCTTGTGCATTCCAGCTTTAAAATAGTAGCCGAGTTTACTTTCTCCCTCGGGCACTTCTTTCGGAAAGACATTCAGGTATTTCATCGTTTTGAAAATGCTGCCTTTCTTTAGGTCATGATGCGGGAAGCCAGGTTCTGTACAACCTAGACAAGGATGATTGGCCCTGGTTTTACTATTTTGTCTATTCCAAAGAATACGGTTACAACTTGCGTGAGTCATCGGACCTCTACAACCCACCTCATAGAAGAGACAGCCTCCTCTTTTTCCAAAGGCTCCATCTATCTTTTCACCAAAAGCAGCTGCATTGGTACATCCAGTTTGGACAAAGTCAGTGAAAAAGGTTTTGGGTCTGTGGTAGTGATCGATCAATACATCTCCAATTCTACCCGTTGAAATGGCTACAAGAATTTGGGTGATCCAATCCGGGTGTGCAGGACAACCGGGTATATTAATTACTGGCAAACCTCCTTTGGATACGAATCCAGACCCCAGGAATCCTCCTTTATCTCTTTTGTGAAATTGCATCCCGGTTGATTCAGATGGGTTGGGGGGAACTGCAGGAATACCTCCATAAGTAGCACAATCACCGATTGCAACCACAAACTGAGCCACTTCCGAGAGCTCCTTTACCCAATCTTTCATGGGACGATCTGCGAAGAAATTCATTTGCCCGGTACCATTGGGTCCCTGAACAATTGATCCTTCGAAAACAAAAATGTCTAGTTGTGTTTCACCTTTGAGACAGCTATTAAGCAGATCACTTACCTGGTGACCGATTTCAAGGCCGACTGTAGGGTGCCAAAGAATGTTTATGCCAAAGTCCGTAATGAGTTCAACTACGGTAGGTTCTTCAGCATCGAGGAAGGACATGGTATTACCACTGCATGCTCCTCCTTGTAACCATAAAACATTTGCCATTGTAGTAGTAGAATGAGATGTAAATGTGAGTTGATTATTAAAGAAACTCACACATGAACGAATTCATATATCCAAGTATAGGCAAAAAAAACTTGATTAGAAAAATTTTTCTAAAAAATTGAAAAGATACTCTAATTTAGATTTATTCTAGATTAGATAGTGGAATGGATGAGGAAGGTATATTCTTGCAATCCTTGTTCGCTCAAATAGGTTTTAAGGAGGGCCCAGAGGCTTTTAAAAAGAAGTTTAGGATCTTTCTCTTCTTCATACAATTGATGAATCTGAGAGGAAAGAATGTAGTGGGTAAGGTTATTGGCCAATAAATCGACTTCCTCTCCCAGCTCAATTAAGAGATGTCCTTTTTCGGCCTGATACTCAATTCTGCTTTCAATTTGGGCTTTTAGCTTTTGGCGGAAGCTTTTGAGAAGATCAAATGTCTCAGGATAATTGAGGGCGATTTCTCCTTGGTTTCTAAAGATGTAACTAAATTCTTGCTGAACCTCCAGAATATGTTGTAGCTGTATATGGAAGTCGAGGAAATTTGGGAAGTTGCGAAAATGCGTTAGAGACTTCTGGAGTTTTTCATCCAGGATTTCTGTATGTGCGGAAAGGATATCCTGCTTATTCTTATAATGGTAAGCAAGGTTTCCCACACTGATTCCTACTTCGTCTGCGATGGTTTGCAGAGTCGTATTTTTGAGGCCACTTTTATTAAAGAGGTCAAGAGCTGCTGAGAGTATTTTTGACTTAGTATTAGACATTCTTAAGCATTAGCAAGATCAGTTTTTGCAGATCTTGTAGAGTTCTGGATTGACATGCAAAGTCCCTCTTTGATCTTTTGCAGCCAATCTCTTCATGTAAACGGCGTCGACCTTGGCTTTTTGTCGAGAAATTTGAGATTTGATGAAGCGTTTGATGAGAAGCAAAGGATTTCGGTAGTGAACAAATACCAGAAAAACCTGCCAGGATCCGTTTATCCGAACCACCCTGTCAAAAACTGCGGCATCCTGCAACCAGAGATCATCCTGAAGAAAATCCAGGTCCAGGTTCTTTCCCAGCTTACCGCTATCCATAGAATGCTGTTTGAATTGCAGCAGTAACTTATAGGTCTTTTTGTCCAGACTTGCTCTCATGAATCTTATCGGCGGGATAAATTTTAACTTTCTGCTCCTTATTAATTTGGTATTCTTCCTTGCCACTTTTGCTCATGTAAGGGAAAAGAATATTCCAAATACTATCAGACATAGCTTCAAGGTTCTCATTCGTATTTTCCAGCCAGGTAATGGAGAAGGTTCTCCAACTGCTCAGATGTTTGATGATCAGTGAGGCAAGAAAATGCGT
Organism: Bacteroidia bacterium; assembly: GCA_033391075.1. Lineage (NCBI taxonomy): Bacteria > Pseudomonadati > Bacteroidota > Bacteroidia > Bacteroidia bacterium. The sequence continues at coordinate 259,849 of JAWPMV010000005.1, read as the reverse complement.
GTGTTGTTCTGTTTCTTCTTTTAGCAGGGCTCCTCTGGAGATATTAAAGCGAATAATTTCTTCAAAAAGCAATACCTGATATCGAAAAAACTGATTTATCTTCTCAAAGAGGAGAGGGTAAGACCTTTTGATTTCGACAATATCGGTGTAGAAGAAGCTGTATTCTTCCTGCAATTCTCTCAAAACTGAAAAAATTCTGTCGACATTGGCAAAAATGGGGGTATGCCTGTATTCAATTAGAAGATCTTTTTGCTTTTGCTCCAGCTCTTCGAATATATGGCTTACGATAGCTTCTTTATTTTTGAAGTGGTAGGCAATGTTACCAACGCTGATAATGGTGTCATCGGAAATGTGTTGAAGGCGCACATTTACGAAGCCATGATCATTGAATAGCCTTTTGGCTGCAGTTAGTATTTTGTCCCTGTTCTTCAAGAGGATAAATTTTCTAGAGACAAAAGTACAATTAATTTGTATTTGTCTTCTTATCTATAATATCCCGGATTTTTCGGGCACTTTCATAGTCCTCCTTTTCGATCAATCTATCTAATAACATCTGAAGTTCATCCAGGGAATATTGTTCCAGGCTCCTGCGTTTTTCTCCAAATGATTTACCAGGACTGTCTAAAACAAGGCCAGTTTCCTGTAAGATATGTTCAAAAGTAAAGATGGGGCAGGGGCGTCTCAAAGCAAGGGCTATAGCATCTGAACTTCTGGCATCCAGAATCTTTTCTTCCTGTTCTTTTTTGAGGATGAGTTGAGCATGGAAAATTTCATCCTTGAAATCAGAAATCACCACTTCCTTTAATTCAAAACCTCCCGCTTCTATCAAATCCATGGCCAGATCATGAGTTTGAGGTCGGGGGGTAGTCATACTTTCGAGTGCAAGAGCAATGGCCTGTGCTTCGAAAGCACCAATAATTATGGGGATTCGTCTGAAGCCTTTATTTTCTTCCAGTACAAGAACAAAGTTTCCCTTGCTGGAAAGGCTTTTGGATAAGGCAATGATATTTAATTCTTTCTTATCCATAATTGAGTTGGATATCCTGTTTGAGGAAATCACACAATTCTTCTACTCCTCCAAAGGGAGCAACGACCTGTCCTTCATGCATAAGTTTAAATAAGGACGGGCCTTCTATTTCGATTTGATAGGCATGTTCAAGGTAAAGGATGTTCCCTTTCTCCTCGATAAGCTGAATCCCAAAATGCTTGAGCCCAAACAGCAGGAATTCTCTCGGATCAAATTGCTCTTCCATATATCAAATGAATCGGCCAATAATAATGAAGCCGTAGATAATACATAGGGAGGATGAAAGGATAGAAAAGATTCTTTTTACGCTTTTATCCGCTTTCCCTAGCAAAATAGGAATCCGCAAAACCGAAGCTGCAAAAGACATTCCTAGAGCAGAACCCAATCCAAACAGGAGAAGATAGCTCAAGGCATTGAGTTTTCCATCCAAATCTGTCAATACCAGTAGCACCAGGGCACCACTTCCTGCCAGCCCGTGAATCAACCCAATCCCATATGCTTCCCGGCGGGTATTTCCTCCAAATGCTACCTCTTGCTGAGATCTATCTTTGAAAAATCTGATTATACCCAAAGCTATCAACATAAAGGCGACCAATAATTCGAAGTATTCAAAATAGTCTTTCAGCCCCTGCACATTGAATACAATCAATAACAAGCCAATCAGAAAGATGGTCGATGTATGGCCCAGGCCCCAGATAAATCCATTACCCGCCAATTCTCGCGTGGATTTACTTTTGGAAACCAGGGTGCTGACTGCCAGGAGATGATCCGCCTCAAAAGCATGTCCAAATCCTATCAAACCCGCGAATAACAAACTTAGTCCTCCTTCCATCATCTATATTTTTAAGTGGTTTATTACGATTCTGTGATTACCGGTATCAGCTACTACGAAGTATCCTTCCTCTATGCATAGGGAAAAAGGCCAGTAATAGCTCTTTTCGGTACTCCAAATGCTGTTTTTGTTTTCGCTCCCGGTATTGAAATTATCTTGTCCCAAAAGGTCATCTGCTTTTGCATTATTTTCCTTGGGGATTTTTGGATGCCAGAGGATACGACTATTACCTGTATCTGCTACCCACAGACCTTCTTTGTAAAAGCAGCTGTCATAGCACCAGTTGAGGGTATTGGCTTCAGGAAACCATGCGTATTGATTCTGCCCATTTCCTTCAAAATCCTTTTGGCCGATGAGGGTATCTGCTCCTTTCCTAAGCCCATCTTTCCAATTCTCCCATAGGAGTACTCGATAATATTGGGTATCGGTAATCGCCATTTGGCCATTGGGGGAGACTTTTACAGAATATGGCCAGATAGCATCTTTATTATCATAATCTTTTTCTTCAAAAGAGGCTTTCCCAATTACCCCATCAGCAGCCTGAAAGGAAGTGGTCGGGATCTCTTCAAAATAAAGTACCCGACGATTTCCCGTATCCGCGATCCACAAAGATTTCTCATCTGAAAAAACGCCATAAGGCCAATAGAGTGATTGGGCAGAAGGGGGATGTGCAATGCCTTTGATGTTTGGCTCATTTGATTGGAAATCTTCTTGTCCCAACACAACATCTGCGGGCTGTCCGTCCCTCTGGGGAAATTCATTCCAAATAAGTACTCTATGATTCCAGGCGTCTGCAACGATCAGGTATTTCCCGTTTGACCAAATTCCTGACGGATAGAGCAGGCTAGAAGCGCTCACCTTTCCCCCGGAATTTCTTCCCACTCCTTCCGAACTTTCTTGTCCCAGGGTGACATCCGGTTCCTGAAATTCGGTTTTGGGGAGTTCGTTCCAAATAAAGACGCGATTTTGTCCCGTATCTGAAACGATGAGTTTATTTCGCGTTAAAAAAACACCTCGGGGTGCCAAAAAAGGATTGCCTTCTGCTCCTTTGAAGATGTCTATGCCTTTGATCAGGCTCTCATTATATATAGAGGTATTTTCCACCATACTAATCTTTGCTTAACAAATTCTGGGTAACTGTTCTCCCACTAACATATGAATCACTCGCTTGCCTCCTATACCACTATGCAGGACGACTTGTTTTGGGTGCTCTTCAATAACTTCTCCGATTTCGCATGCATGAGTTCCGTATTCAAAACTGCGGATCAGTTCCAAAGCCTCATCGGCAATGTGAGGAGAAACGACAGCCATAAATAAGCCTTCATTAGCTACATAGAGGGGATCTAGGCCCAAAAGTTCACAGGCTCCTTTTACCTGCATATCGACGGGTAGTTTACCTTCCTCAATACGAATTCCCTGATTGGCTCCTTTGGCCACTTCATTGAGAACTGTGCCCAAGCCTCCTCGGGTAGGGTCGCGAAGAAGCTTAATGTCTGTCCCAAAGTTTTCGACTAAAGCTGCTATGATGTGGTTGAGATTACAGCTATCCGTTTCTATATCACTTTCAAATTCCAGTCCTTCACGTAGAGACATAATGGCTATTCCGTGTGCAGCCAATTGCCCGCTGATCAGAACTTTATCGCCAGCTGAAATGCGCTCAACGGAAATATCCGCACCGGGAAGAAGTTCTCCGATTCCGGTCGTATTGATGAAAATCTTATCTCCTTTTCCCCTTTCAACTACCTTAGTATCCCCTGTGATGATCTGGACATCAGCCATTTCTGCTGCCAGTTTTATAGAAAGAAGGATATCCCAAAATTCCTCCATGCTAAGTCCTTCTTCCAAAATAAAGCTAAGCGAGAGGTATCTGGGTTTGGCTCCACACATAGCAAGATCATTGACTGTTCCATTTACAGCCAGGTCCCCGATATTTCCTCCCGGAAAAAAGACAGGAGAAATCACAAAGCTATCCGTACTCATGGCAATCTTTCCGCTCATCTCTATGATGGCTCCGTCATGCTGCTTGTCCAAAATGGGATTGCTGAGGATGTCAAAAACTCCCGATTCGAGCAATTGATGTGTCAATTTCCCTCCGCTGCCATGACCCAAAGTGATTTTGTCGAAGGTTAACTTCGGCATGGGACACTGCAGCCTCATTTTGGCTTTTTTATTCTTAGGAGCTATTTCCATATCTCTGCTTATTCTTTGTAGCTAATACTTTCCCACTTTCTTCTGCGGTAAATTTTGCGTCTGCTGCTGTACCAATCTCTTTGACTATGCTGTGCTAAGGCGATCGGAATTTTATAGACGAAAGCCTGCCTTTTTTCTTTATATCCCCAATTATTCTCATAAAAATTCTTCCACATATGCTCCAGCTCCTCTTTTCGGTAGGATTCTAAAGGCTTGACACGCTCGTCTTTCCTCCTTTGTAATTTCTTGGCGAGGAGAAGCTTGTCGAAATAGGGGAGAGCAGCCAGTTTTTGAACCCTTTCATCCAATTCAGTTTCGAAGCTTATCTGATCCTCTCCGAAAACATCATCGATCAAGCCGATTTCTTTGGCAACTGCGGTTCCCCAGGGTAAGCATTCTTCCGTAAATCTTGTGGCTTTCTCGGTCCCTATCCTTTTGGGTAATAGATAGGTCCAATATTCTGATCCGAATAATCCCATTTGTCGTGTATGGGGATTGAGAACGATTCCTTCTCGGGCGAAAATTTTGTCTGCGGCAAGTGCCATAGGTACTCCTCCTGCTCCAGCATTGCCACGCATAGCAGAAATGATATACTGATCCGGACTCAGGATGATTTCTTGAATGAGGTCATCAATGGCAAGAATATTTTCCCATGAGGCATCTTCTGGATTTTGAGAAGCTTCAATTTCATTGAGGTGAATGCCGTTGGACCAAAGATCACTTCCTCCCATCAGCACCAGAATCTGTATATCTCTTTGCTTTGCTTGCTGAATGCAATCTTTCAGCCTCCGGCACTGATCGCTATTCATGGCTCCATTGTAGAAGTCAAAACTGATATAGCCAGCTTTTCCTTTCTGGGTGTACTGAATTTCTCGGAAGCTTTCATAGGATATGGCGCTAAAAGGATCTAATTCATCAAGGAGAATATGATCGGCGAGCTCTCCCAGTGATTTACTTGCAGCTAATTTGAGGGAATTAGAAGCATCCTTTTTGAGATGTGTAATCCAGAGGGCTTTTTCGCCACAAGCAATGCAAATCGCCTCATGTCTTTTCGCTATAATTTCACCTGCTTTACCAGTTAACCTTTCCTCTAAATGAGCCCCATAGGCAAAGTATTGCTGCCCTTTCAATTCAATAGATACACCTGGTTCACTATCCGCTGCCCAAAACTTCTTCAATAGGACTTCAGCAGATAGGTTCCAGTCGATAGCATAATCCTTTTGCTTGCATTTGGGATTCCATTTGCCTTTGGGAGAGTCTTGTATTTCTTCCGGCCGAAAAGGGCGAAAGTCAGGTAGTTTCAGATGCTCGAGTGCCTGTTTTAAGGCTTTTACACTTGCTTGTGTACTTTCCTGACGGTAAATAGAGGCCTTGCTTCCTGCTCTCATCTTGAAAGTGGCATAGCCCCAGATGCCTCCGCTATCCATTTTTTCTGCTGCCTCCAGGATGCAAGTTCCCCAACTCTCTTTTTCCTGTATTATGGCCCAATCTAAAGAAGAAGCTCCCCGATCTCCGGGGGGACCCGGATGGACAATCCAGGTCAGGTAATTCTTCCAAATCCGACTGGGAATTTTTGATCTTAAATAGGGAGCAATGATCAATTCGGGTTGAAAATCTTCAACCGCTACCTCCATGGATACTTCTTCCTGAACTACATGAACCCTGACCTGGTGATCCAAACGATCCAGTTCGATCCAGAGCCTCTGGGCCATGCTATTGAAAGAAGATGTCAGGAAGAGAATTTTCATATTTTCTCCCGCTCCAATTCGTTTACAAGGTTGGAAAAATTGTAATAGGCCGCACAGGATCCTTCTGAACTCACCATGGGTGCACCCAGGGGCATTTGCGGAGTACAGCCTTTCCCAAATTCTGGACAGTCGTGCGGTTTTTTGATGCCTTTCATGATTTCACCTGCGATACAGGCTTCATGTTCAGGGGCTTCTTCGATATTGACATTAAATTTCCGCTTGGCATCATAGGCCGCATAGGCATCCTTTACCTCATATCCACTCATGGGAATAACTTCCATACCTCTCCAAAGGCGATCGCTCACCTCAAATACCTTGTAAATGGTATCCTGTGCGATTAGGTTTCCTTTTTCTTCGACAATTCTGGCATATTGATTTTCAACTTTTGCTTCTCCTTTTTCCAGTTGGCGAATCGTCATCAAAATTCCTTGCAAAAGATCAACGGGCTCAAAGCCTGAAATAACCATAGGGATATTGAAACGCTCTACGAGGGGGTAGTATTCCAGGGTCCCCATAATGGTGCAAACATGTCCTGCAGCGAGAAATGCCTGAATGCTGCTTTCTTCATCTTCCATCACAGCTTCAATCGCAGGTGGAACCAGGACATGAGAGGCCAGGATAGAATAGTTAGTGATGCCTTTTCTTTCGGCTGTCAAAACCGAGAGGGCATTGGCGGGAGCGGTAGTTTCAAAACCGACAGCAAAAAAGACTACTTCCCGATCGGGATTATTCTCCGCAATCTTAACGGCTTCCAAAGGAGAATATAAAATGCGAATATCTGCCCCTTCTGCTTTGGATTCCAAAAGACTCTTTTTTGATCCAGGCACACGTATCATATCGCCAAAAGAGCAGAGAATGACATTTTTTTCCTCAGCCAAGAAGATCGCCTTGTCTATCAGGCTGACCGGAGTCACGCAAACTGGGCAACCCGGGCCATGCACCATTTGAACTTCTGGAGGAAGGACATCGAGGATACCATGCTTAACCAAACTGTGGGTTTGACCACCACATACCTCCATGATGGTCCAGGGCCGCGTTACAGTTTTTTTGATCTCTTCGAGGTATTGCCGGGCTAATTCCGGGTCTCTATATTCGGATAAGTATTTCATGTGGCATCTTTATACTGTGAAGGATCCGGGAGCTGCTGTTTTATCATGCCCAATTCCTCGAGCTCCCCAATCTGTTCCAGATAGGTAAAGGTCTTTTTGGCTTCCTCCTCTTTGACAATGCTGATCGCTACTCCCACATGCACCAGTACATAATCACCCACCTTAGCAGTGGGGACCATTTCTAAACTGGCTTCTTTAATTATTCCTCCAAAGGAGACTTTGGCCATGCGTACAAGGCCGTCATATTGGGATTCAATGGATTTGATCTTTCCGGGTATGGCTAAGCACATAGTAGTAGAAATTGTCGTTTTTATACCTGCTTGATTGAGGCAGTTTATACAAAGTAGTGGAAGGAAATGGCAAAAAGAAGGAAATGAGAAGTTTAGAAATTATTTTCTAATTTTTGTTTAAGTCCTGCCTGAAAAGCGGACTTAGACCTTAAACAAATCAGCTAATATAAGCTGTCCATAAGCGATGTTTTCGTCATTAGGACTAAGTTGCTTGTGGAAATATAAGTCAAAGGCTTTGCCCATCCGATCCATACATAAGTCAAGTAATAAAGCATTTTGAAATACACCGCCGCTGAAGGCGATTTTACGGATCTCTTCTTTTCTGGCTATTTCTTCCACTAATCGAACCAGGCTGTTGTGAAACTTTGCAGCAATTTTACCCTTTGGTTTTCCTACTTCTTTTTCTGCCAACATCTCTTCGAACATAGGCCTAATCAAAAACCCCTCCTGAGTTAAAGGGATTTCATAATGTTCCCCAAAAGCGAGACTATTACCAAAATAATCCGTTGCCAGAGCTTCCAATTTCATGGCTGCCTCGGCTTCATAAACCTGTTTATCGCAGATACCTAATAAAGAAGCCACTGCATCAAAAACCCTCCCCATGCTACTGCATTTGATTCGGGTATTAGCATGGAGTTTGTCGTAGACTTTTAATTCAGAGGTGGAGAACTTTTTACGAACCTTTTCATGACTGGGTAAAAGAGAAAAGAGGGCCATTCTTGGTTCTTTAGCAAATTTATCTCCTCCTAAACTCGGATAATAGGCTAAATGTGCCCGTCGTTTGATTTCTTTGTCCTGGTATATGAAGGCTTCTCCTCCCCATATATGTCCATCTTCTCCATAACCGGTTCCATCCCAAATGATACCCAAAATGGGTTCCCTGGATTTTTGTAAGCTGTGCTCTCCCATGATGGCAGCGAAATGAGCCTTATGATGCTGAAAGGCGGTTTGAGGCAACTGTTTCTGACCAGCCAGCTCTTCGGATATTCTACTACTGGCATAGTTGGGATGTAAATCGTGGAAAATGTGTTGTATGTCAGGCTTTAAGATATTTTCAAAGTGTGTAAGGACTTTCCGAAAAGAATATTCTGTATCAAAATGCCCCAAATCTCCGAGATATTGACTGATGTAGTATTTGCCCCTGTGGCGAAGGGCAAGACTGGATTTCATATCTGCTCCGCAAGCCAGATAGGATACCTTCTTTTCTTCTTCCTTATGAAATAAAGTGGGAGCTAGTCCCCGTGATCTTCGGATAATGATTCGCTGTTTGAAAAACTTGCTATGTCGAATAACAGAATCGTCCTGAGGAGTGAGGATCTCTCTATCATTGTCCAGAATCAGATCAGCAATTTGAAAGAGTTCTTCCCGCTTATCAGATTCATAAATGATGGGAGAATTGCTAATATTGGCACTTGTCGCAACTATGGGTTTTTGAAAAGCGCTTAGTAGTATTTGATATAAAGGGGTATAGGGAAACATGATCCCGACTGAATCCAATCCAGGCGCTATTTCTTTAGGTAAATCATAGGAAGGACCTTTACGGAGTAAAAGGATAGGCGATACCGAAGTGAGAAGTTCTGCTTGCTCCTCCCAGGAGAAATCATAGTCTCCCAATTCTTTCCAGCTGGGGTACATGAGAGCCAAAGGTTTTCCTGGGCGATGCTTTTTTTCTCGTAGTTTTTGAATAACTGATCCTTGGGTAGCATCGCAGCTTAGCAAATAGCCACCAATTCCTTTTATAGCAATGATTTTCCCATTATTCCATTCTTCAATAACTTGAGAAATGAGTGAGGATTCAGAGGGAAAAGAGCGGGGACCTTTAGTATCCCAAAGGCGCAAACTTATCCCACAAGTTGAACAGGAATTGCTTTGAGAGTAATAGCGTCTATCCGTGGGGAGCTCATATTCTTTTTGGCAGCTTTCGCACATCTCAAAAACATGCATGGCCGTCAATTCCCGATCATAAGGTAAGTCTTGGATTATCGAATAGCGTGGACCACAAAGGGTACAGGTGGTGAAGGCATAGCCATACCTGCGATTTGTTGGATCAGCTATTTCTTCTCTGCAGTTTTCACAAATACCAAAATCAGGGGTAAAGAGTAAGTCTTTTTCTCCTTCCCGCTGGCTGGCTACTATTTGGAAATCCACATAGCTATGAGAGGGGATTTCTACAAGTTCTTGAAAGGAAATATGGGAGAGACGTGGAGCATTCTTTTGTAAATGAGCAAAGAAAGCTTTAGCTGTGACTTCATCCGAATTAAAGGCAATTCTAACGCCTGAGGGTCCATTGCTGACTTCTCCTGGAAGCTGGTATTTTTTGGCAAGTTTGTAGACGAAAGGCCGAAAGCCAACGCCCTGAACAATCCCTTTAAATCGAATTTGCCAGCTTTTCATGCTGCCTTAAAGCGCAATCTTTTGAGCTTTTTTCTCGGCTACTTTCTCCAGCAACCAATCGCACCATTCATCCATACCTTCTCCATTCAAACTGCTAATAGGCAGATATTCCAATTCATGATTGATGTCTCTGGCATCCTTTACCACAGCATCCACCTCAAACGGCAAATAGGGCAAAAGATCAGACTTTGAAACCAGCATCATATCACTGGTCAGGAACATTTTTGGATATTTCTTGGGCTTGTCATCTCCCTCAGTAGTTGCTATCAGGGTTACCCTATAATCTTCTCCTAAATCAAAAGAGGCTGGACATACAAGATTTCCTACATTTTCGATAATGAGGATGTCAATACCTTTAATGTCGATTTGCTCCATCCCCTGCCAAATCATTTGGGCCTCCAAATGGCAAATTCCACCCGTCACGATTTGCATGGCATCAGCTCCCACTTCTTTGAGTCTTTCTGCATCCCGTTCCGTTTCTAAATCCCCAACCAGAATTTTCATTTTTACCTTATCTCCGATTCGCTTAGCAGTTTCTTGAAGCAGCGTGGTTTTACCGCTTCCCGGGGAAGAAACAATGTTGATGAGGAGGATATTTTCTTCCTCCATTTTTTTGCGAATGCTTTCAGCTACAAAGTCATTGGCTTTGAGCAAATGCATAGTAGTATTGTCGCATTGTACAGTTCCTCGGGCGGCACGATTGGATTTGGAGACCATATTTTTAATCTTTTTATCAAAATAAGAGAGCTGTTTGAGAAAAAGAAGGAATTGAAGGGTTTAGAAAATATTTTCTAGAAAGGGGACAAGCGCTTCTGTAATAAATCCAATTAGCCTCCGACATATGGGGCATGACACTGCTTCGCTTCGATTCATTTATTAAACGCTACGGATATCACATCATCCTGGAAATAGACCAGGTGGAGATTCCTGAGGGCTTGCATCTCCTTCAAGGCCCCAATGGTTCCGGCAAAAGTACCCTGCTCAAAGTATTATCGGGCTTGATCCCTTTCGAAGGAAAAATCAGACTCATGGATGAAATCGATCTGCAGAAAGATCGCAAAGAGCATCGTAGACGTGTAAGTTATTGCGAAGCAGAACCTCTTTTTCCTGAATTCCTGACCGGCAGCTATTTGGTGGAGATGTTTATGAAACTAAAATCCGGGACGCAGGAAGAATTGGACGAAATCAAATCCGCTCTGGGAATCACGGATTACCTCGAACATAAAATTGGCTCCTATTCATCCGGTATGAAGAAGAAGTTGGCTCTGTTGTTGGCCTTTTTGGGGAGTCCTTCACTTATATTGCTGGATGAACCTCTCAATACGCTGGACCAGGTTTCGCAGGAAGCCTTGAAGCGACTTATCTTATTATATAGAGCGAAAGGTTCGAGCATTATGCTGGCGACCCATCAGGATATTTCTGAACTCGATATTCCAATAGAATTATTCTTTCGGATTCACGACCAAAAATTGTTGCAATATGAAAGCAGTATATGAGGTATTGATCCAGCAATTCTATCGGAGAAACTTCCTGCTATTTTTTCTCTGTTTGAGCTTACTGGCTTTTGTTTTTCGCCCGCCCACCTTACTGATTAGTCCTTTTTTCATTGAGGGCATGATCAAAGACCTGTTGTTCTTCGGGGTAGTTTCTGGCCTGATCGGGCTTTATTATATAAAGTGTCTGACGGATACCTGGCGAAACATCCGCTTGCCGGAGAATCGATTTTTATACCTATTGGGAGCCTTACCTAATGATGAGCTTTTTTTGGTGATGGTAAAAGTGCTGCTAGGCGTAATGGGACCGGGCATGCTGTATATGATGGTAATAGCTGGCTATAGCGTTTATTATGCAAGTTGGCACATTTGGGCGATTCTGGGCATTCATAGCCTTCTGATCGCTGGTTCAGCCTGGGCCATGATGAAGGTCATTCAACAACCCAATGAAAAAGAGATCAAAAGTGGCTGGCAGTATTTTATGGAGGGTAAACTCAAAAAGAGTTTGAGTTTTATCCAGATTCAAATGATTTGGTTTCGAAAAAGAAGACAGGTAATCATCCTCAAAGGAATCAGTTTGGCTTTACTAGCTTTGATGGTATGGAGTGAAATAGATGATCCATTCGCCCCCAAAGCTCTTGATCTTCTTTTTCTGTGTATTGCAAGTCTGCAATGTGTGTACGCCTATCAATTGAGACGAGCCGAAGATGAATCGATCTTCATTCTTCGAAATCTTCCCATTCCCCGATACAAACGATATTTCTCCTATCTCATCACCGGCTTATTGATCTATTTACCCGAGTTTATCTTCTGGAATAGCTTTCTCCCAACCGATACCAGCTTGTTTCAATCCTTAAGTTATTATGCAGTGGGAATGGGCGTATGGATGCTGGGGATTGCCCTGCTTTATTATAAACCCATGCCTTTACCGGATTTCATTCAATGGATTTTTGGTATGTTTATGACACTTTTCGTACTCATTCTTTTTGGGATAGGGGCAAAATTGTGTGGACTTCTGCTCCTTCTTTTCTCTAGTTGGATCTTTTTTGAGGAATATTACAAGTGGAATGGATTCAAGGAGGCTTGATTACTGAATAAATCCCGGATTGCGGCTGGCTTTTATTTTGGCCATCATTACCTGTTCCACCACTTTTACCCGAGTCATGGCTTCATCTGCAACCGAACCTTTGAAAGTGCTATAGAGAGCCTCAGTAAATAGCTTTTTCCATCGGGCGAAATGCTCCGGCTCTAGCGGAGTCTGCTTATCAATCATGATATGCTTCCAGATCAATCCTCCCGGATAGTTGCCGACATGGAGGAGAATCCCTGACCAGAATTCTACCATAATAGGGGTATGATAATCCCAAAACTCAGGCCCCAATCTGTGAAAGACAGGACCAATCAATTCATCCTGTTTTACCTTTTCATAAAAATTGTGGACCAGTAATTCGATGTCCTCTCTGCTACTAATATCTTTGAGATTTTCTGCCATATGACAAAGGTAGGGAAAATGATGAGTTGGAGGAATGACTTAATTCATGTAGAGAATGTAGAAGTGTTTTGGTGTTCTGGTGCGCTCGGGTTCTAAAGAACAACTACAACACTACAACACTAAAACACTACAATACTATTTTGCCCAGAATAAATGAAGAACAAGGAACAAGGAATGGAGAAGGGAGAAGTCCTATTCAACTCCAACACGTCTTCCCCACTTATTAAACCAGGGAATCGAAACTCTTAGTTAGCTTTTGTATTTTGGACAAAAGCCTTTGCTATGAAAAAACTGTCAGCAAATCCATATTTAAGTCTGGAAGAAAGGAAAGAACTTCTGAAAAAAAATGATTTTCGAGCCTTTATGGGTATTTTATACTATTGGCTGATCATCATAGGGGCGTTTGCGCTGGTATACTTTTTCCCGAATGTATTGACAGTTTTGATTGCTCTCCTTCTGCTGGGCGGGCAGCAACTGGCCTGTTCCATTCTCATGCATGATGCTTCGCATAAATCAGTTTTCACAAACAAAAAACTCAATGATTTTGCTGGAAACTGGCTGGGTGCTTACCCTGTAATGCACCATGTACAGGATTATCGGCCCTATCATTGGAAACATCATGTGAGTACGGGTACTGAGGAAGATCCTGATCTATTGTTAACACGAGGGTATCCGACCAGCCGCAAATCCATGATGCGTAAATTCTTTCGGGATTTGAGTGGGCAAACCGGTATCAAAGCCTATGTCGGGCTCTTTGCTATGCATCTGGGATATATGGAGTACAATTTGGGAGGAAAGGCCGTATGGATTTCTCAGAAAGACAGAAGCTGGTCTGAATTCTTCAAAGGTTTTTTCCAAAAATTGAGTGGACCTATTCTGGCTCAACTCATCATTTTCGGTTTGCTTTGGGCTTTTGCATCTCCCTGGTTATATGTGCTCTGGATAGGAGCTCTCTTAACTACCTTCCAGTTTAGTTTGCGTGTCCGTTCCATGGCTGAGCACTCCATGACGGATCAATCTGATCCTCTCAGAAATACCCGTACCACCTACGCCAATTTCTTCGAACGTCTTCTTTTTGCTCCCTATCATGTCAATTATCATGTGGAGCATCACATGCTGATGACGGTTCCTTTCTACAACCTTCCCAGGATGCATAAACTCTTGAAGGAAAGAGGCTTCTATGAAGAAGGTACCTTGGAAGAGAATTATCTGAATGTGTTGAAGCTTGCAGTTCAAGAGTAATTCGACTTACATAAAATATGTAATCTCGAACACCCTCGAGGGATCTTGTTTTTTGGGTCCCACTTGATACTGAATCCTTCAGCCCTCAATCCATCGTTCAGCTAGTCTTCAAGCAGGGTGTTTTAGTGGTCTTTTAAATCCTCAAAATCGAGTACTTAATTTTTTTTTACCCAAGCGGTGATGTTTGCGAAGACCCTCCCGTCTAAACTAATACATTACGGAAAATCATTTGCAATAGTGTGCAAAGCAATTCAAAAAAATGTCGATGCCGGGTATTATCGACTGTTATTCACAATTACGTGAGCGAAAGGACTGTTAAATGAGACAGTCCTTTTTTTTATTGCATATTTCAAACCTTGAAAGGTTTCTATTATCTTTAAGGTATGAGCCTTCCGACCCGAGAAGATAGAAAACTCACCCATTGTACGAACTGTGAAACTCAATTGCAGGAAGGGGAGAATTTTTGTCCTGCCTGTGGTCAAAAAAATCTCGATCGTAAAGTTCCATTATGGATGTTTATTGGAGATTTTGTTCGGGATGAACTCAAAATCGATAACCGACTTTTTAGAACCCTGAAAAATCTGGTCATAAATCCAGGTTTTCTCACCAATGAGTTTATCGTTGGAAAACGGAGGAGTTATATTCAGCCGCCCCAACTTTTTCTACTCATGGGTTTCCTCTGCTTCTTTATTATATCGCTACAGATTGAGCCGGAAATAAAGAAGCTGGATAAAGGGAACTTCAATATAGGTCTCATGGATGGGCTGGGAATAGACAGTACGACGAATAATGTCTTCCTGAACTATATGGATGAAAAGGCAAAGGAGGCCGAGGAAAATCCGGCAATTTTTATCAGCAATTCTCTGCAAAAACTCCCATTTGTCTTATTGGTGGTTCTCCCCATATTTGCCCTCTTTCAACATTTGGTCTATATCCGACACAAAATTTTCTTTGTAGAGCATTTTGTCTTTCTCTTGCATGTCCATGCCTTCCTCTTTCTCCTCTTCTTTTTTGCTTCCTTCTTTCTGATGTTTATGGATAATGTGCAATTTTTCATGTACATCCCTTTTATCCATTTCATTTACCTGCTTTTTGCTTTCAAAAAGGTATATAATCAGGGACTCATGAAAACCTTTTTCAAATTCTTCCTCCTTTTCCTCATCTACATTTCTCTGGTGCCCGGTTTATGGATCTTCTTTGGAGGACTGGCAGGAATTATCATCTAAGAGATTTTTCTTAGCTTGGTTTTATCAGCAATCCTCTAAAAAAGGCCTACATTTATGCTATGAACTACGCTGCTCCCTTTCGAAAAGACCTTAGCTTACCTTTGATTGCCGCTCCCATGTTTCTGATCTCCGGTCCAAAACTGGTGATAGAGACCTGCAAAAATGGAGTTGTCGGAACTTTTCCTGCTTTAAACCAAAGAACAACGGAAGGCTTCGACCAATGGCTCACAGATATAGAACAAGAATTGGATGGCTATCAACAAGCTAATGGAAAAGCTGCTGCTCCTTATGGAGTCAACCTCATTGTCCACAGAACCAATCCTCGCCTTCAGGCGGATTTAGAGGTTTGTATAAAACATAAGGTGCCTGTTATCATTACTTCTTTAGGGGCTGCTTCAGATCTGATTGAGGAAGTACATAGCTATGGAGGACTGGTTTTTCATGACGTCATCAACCGTAGACATGCAGAAAAAGCTGCAGCTGCCGGAGTGGATGGTTTGATCCTTGTTTGTGCAGGCGCAGGAGGACATGCCGGCTTGCTCAATCCCATGCCTTTTGTGCAGGAAGTGAGAAGTTTTTTCGACAAGAATATCATTCTCAGTGGCTGTATGAGTAATGGACGTGACATTGCTTCAGCGATGCAAATGGGAGCTGATTTCGCCTATATGGGTACACGTTTTATCAATGTAGAGGAAAGTCGTGCGGATGAAGCGTATCAGCAGATGATCATGGAAAGCGGAACGAAAGATATCGTGTATACGGCTGCAATTTCCGGGGTAAATGCCAATTTCCTGAGCAAGAGTCTGGAAGCGATGGGCATAACTGAGGAAATGTGGAAGCTAAAAGCCAAAATCGATTTTGGGAAAGAGTTGGATGCTGCCCAGGCTGAAGCAAAAGCCTGGAAAACAATCTGGTCTGCTGGCCAGGGAGTAGCTACCATTGATGATGTGAAACCCGTTGCAGAGCTCATTTCTCAAATGCAAAGAGAGTTTCGGGCAGCTATAGAGGAACAACAACAATTACTTAACATATTCGCCTCCTGATTTCAGGAATGCACAGGCCAAAACTTATAAATACAAGCAGATGAATTTTGACTACTCAGACAAGGTAAAGGGACTGATGGAGAAGCTCAATAGCTTCATGGACACACATATCTATCCGATAGAAAAAGAATATGGAGAATGGATTGAGCATCCGGATAATCTCTGGAAAATCCATCCGGCTATGGAAGGCTTGAAAGAAGCTGCAAAAGCTGAAGGCCTCTGGAATCTTTTTCTGCCTAAAGGGTATGGAGATTTGAGCCCAGGATTGACAAATTTGGAATATGCACCTTTGGCTGAGATCATGGGGAAAGTGATGTGGTCCTCAGAGGTATTTAACTGTGCCGCTCCTGATACCGGAAATATGGAGGTTTTGGCGAAATACGGAACTCCTGCTCAACAGGAACGTTGGCTAAAGCCCTTGATGAATGGAAAAATCCGATCTGCCTTTTTGATGACCGAGCCCAGAGTAGCTTCCTCAGACGCTACCAATATTGAAACCAGTATCAAACGGGAAGGAGATGAATATGTCATCAATGGGCGGAAATGGTGGTCTTCTGGGGCAATGGATCCTCGTTGTGAGATTTTCATTGTCATGGGAAAAACTGATCCCACTGCAGACAGATACTCTCAGCAAAGTATGATTTTAGTTCCAGCCAATACGCCCGGAGTTGATATCATGAGAGCCTTGCCAGTATTTGGTTCGGTAGATTCTCCACATGGACATGCAGAGATTGATTTGAAAGATGTGCGTGTGCCCAAAGAAAATATGCTATTAGGAGAGGGGAGAGGTTTTGAAATTGCGCAAGGGCGTTTAGGACCAGGTCGTATCCACCACTGTATGCGTTTGACTGGAATGGCGCAAAGAGCTATGGAATTGATGTGTGTGCGGGTTTCTGAAAGGATAGCTTTCGGACGTGCAATCAGAGACTTTAGCAGCATCCGTCAGGACATCGCCAAAAGCAGATGCGAAATTGAGCAGGCAAGATTACTTACTCTTTCCGCAGCAGATGCTATGGACAAATATGGAAGTAAAGGTGCTAAAGACCTGATCGCCATGATCAAGATTGTAGCCCCTCGCATGACCCAGGAAGTAGTAGATAGAGCCATGCAGGCTCACGGGGGTATGGGCGTCAGCAGAGACACTCCGTTATCTGGCTTTTTTGCAGCTGCGCGTACCATCCGACTGGCAGATGGACCAGATGAGGTGCATATGTATCAATTGGGTAAAAATACAGTTAAGAAAGTGATGCAATAAGCATAGGCAGCCTATTCCAGAATCCAGGGATAGGCTGCTTTAAATCCTTTCCGCCAGGTTTCATGCTCATGACCCAGGCCAGGAAAAATGTCAAATTTTATCTGCTCTTCCTTCATGCCCTGACTTAGTAGGATGTCGCGCATTTTTTTTGCATTCCTTACCATACTTCCCTCTTCTTCCCCCACATTCATATAAATCTTCATTGCAGAAAGAGAATCCGTCTCCTGATGGATTGAAAAGATTTTTTCATTCACCCAGAAAGAAGGTGAAAAGACAAAAGCACGTCCGAATTTTTCAGGATACTTCATCAAGGTATAATAAGACATAATGCCGCCCAAAGAAGCTCCTCCTATTGCATTATATGCGGGTTCTGTTTTTGTTCGATAGGTCTTGTCCACCCAGCTTTTAAGATCAGTTGCCAACCACTCTGCATGTTTATCTCCACTGATCTCCTTATCATCCGGATAATCCTCACTTGGATAGGGTTTATACTCAGTCATGCGATCTTCTGAATTGTCGATTCCAATTACGATGGCTTCCTGTCCTCCTAGTTTAGAGATACTATCCAGCACCTCATCCAATTGCCATTCGGGTCCTTCCAGAACTTTATCGTCAAAAAGTGCATCCGCATCGTAGAAATATATGACCGGATAAGAGATCGTATCCGACTCATAATTGGGAGGCAAATAAATACGTAAGCTCCGTTTTTGATCCAGGTAGTCTATATAGGCAGTATCTTTCAATACCTGCACCTGATCAGAAGCCGTATGGGAAAGGCCAGCGACGTACTGTTTGTGTTGATAATTTTCATACATTCGTTTTCCTATCCCGAAAAGAATCAGGAGTAGAAATAGGCCGACACCAATCAGGAAGAGTATGAATAGTTTTCGTCGCATTTTGTGTGGGTGGTTTAGGTAGAGAGAGAGGAAGAAAGCTTAGGGTTGGAAATAGGACTAGGGAATTGAAGAAGAAGGAACAAAAGATGGAAAAGAAGGAAAGGTGCAGATGGCCTTCTATCTGATACGTTTGTCGGGACAACTACACGACTAAAGGATTTAAATATACAGATTTAGCAAACACAAATTAGCATGAGAGAGATAAAGAAATGGCTGCTAGCCCTACTGCTGCTTTACGCTTTTTGTTCGGATATTTATGGACAAAGATTTGGAACTTCAAAGGTCTATAAAGTAAATCCCTGGTTGGATGGGGGAATTACGCTGGTTGCTGGTGTGGGTAATTTCTCCGGCCTGCATATCGTCAAGAATAAAGCTCGCTATACAGAGGAAGAAATTAGGGGTTGGGGTCCAGAGGATGTGAACTGGTTTGACCGTCCGGCTACGCGTATCGATCCTGCTATTGCTGAAAATGGTCAGAAGCTTTCGGATTTAGGGGCTAATATTGGCAATGCCATGCCACTTCTCTTAGGGCTTGATCCTGAGATACGCAAAGACTGGATGGACATTCTGCTGATGTATATAGAGGCTGGTTTTATCAATGGTGCTATCTATAGTTGGCCTTCTGGGGTCACCATCGACCGGGCTCGCCCCTTAGTATATAATCCCCGCGAACCTCTGGAAAGAAAAACCGGAGGGCACATGCGAACTTCCTGGTATTCGGGGCATGTTTCTACTACTGCAACCGGAACCTTTTTCGCAGCCAAAGTTTACATCGATTATCATCCCGAACTCGGAAATAAGAAATACTTACTTTATGCCGGGGCTGCCACAATTCCCATTTTTGTAGGGGTAAATAGATACAGGGCGGGGAAACACTTTCCTTCGGATATCATTGTAGGACTAGTTGTCGGTTCTGCCATGGGTATTATCATGCCGGAACTTCACAAAAGAGATCGCAAAAAAGTTGCGATTATGCCGCTTACTGGCGATATCAATGGCTTAGGAATGAGTTTGCGATTCTAGAAGATCGAGGTCTGAGCTTTCGTAGCGGACAAAGCCCTCTTTCATCGGCATACGTCTTTTAAGAAACCAGGCCCTCCCTGCTTCTTCAAAACTTCTTTCCGGATTTTCACCAAAGAAGTCCCGGAAGTACTGATTCATCATATTGTTGTCGGCGATCTGAGTCCGGAAATTGGGGTCTGCTTTTCGGGCTTCCAACTCCTTCCATTTGATGACAGCATCTTGCAGACTTTTGCCTGCACTTTCCTTCGCCCAATCCATGAAGTCTATATTGAAGCTAAAATGATCCCCGATTTGCTCTTCCATAAAGCGACGGAGGTTTTGGCCAAAAGTAATGTTGTCGGTAATAAGGGTTTCTGGACTGAGCGCTTCCTTTGCCCAGTTGAATTTGGAAGTAGGCTTCCTCTTTGGTGGATCGGGCATGAGCTTACCATCGTGATCAAGGGCGTACATGATTCGATCTCTGAGGGTAAACTTTCTACCTCTACTAGGCAGGCCTGCTGCCTTACAAATCTCCATCATTTCCTCTTTCATCCAATACCACTTATTGAATTCCTCTCCAGATGAGATCTCAGAAAAATCAGGTCTTTGCATATCAGCCTTCTTGAGGCACTAAAATACAAATAAAGACGAGGATTTTAGTAGACAAAGATATCCAGGATTCGGATACTAGCTTCCTGTTTACCCCTATTCTCTGCCTCCATCTTAAACCTTCTTTTCATCAATAACTTTCCCTCCTCATCCTTATACTTCATTTCAAAAGATACATAAGACATGAAATCCGGATATTCGTCCGGGCATTCTCCCCAACCCATGAAATAAGGAACAGAATAGGGGAGAGGATCAGTGAGGGAGGAATATATTGTGCTTATAGGAGACTCTCTGTATTCGCCTGAAAATGAAAAGAAGAGGGCAGTATCTGAATCCTGATGCTCTGATCTGAGAAATACATAAGACTTGCCCGATTCATCCAGGAATTCTATTTCTATTGTTTTGGTAGTTACTTTCCTTAACAGATTGGAATGATCCCCTTCAAAATGGTAATTGAGAATACTGATGTTTTCTTGTTCCTTCTTTCCTTTTTCCAGATCAAATGCCCGCGCCTCTTTTCCGCTAAGGAAGCTGCGCTCGCCCTCATACCCTGAAAGCACATATTCAGTATGGACTTCCTGAGAGAAAGTGCTGTTGAAGGAGAGAAAAAGGAGAAATAGGCTAAAGAATTTTTGCATAGCTGTCAGGCTTTCCCTTTAAACGAATACTTCTCCTTTTCCTTGCATCTAGTCTGCTTGTCTTTCCAATTCCATTTGGAAGAATTGGTACCAGGTTTTTCCTCCATCCGGGCTGTATTCTCCTTTCTCTTTCCAAAAACCCTCCTGGGTGAAATCTTCTGAAAATCGGATCGTCCCTCCTCTCTTATCTTTGAAAGACCATTCGAGGGTTTTATCTCCGGTGATACGCATCTCGTTTTCCATTTTACCTCCCGTAGTTGTAAAAGAGAGCATCGTCAGCTGTTGTAGCTCATCATTAAAGGAAATGACTCCAAAGGCATTATGTATGACTCTTGCTTCTTCTTCTGGAGAACCTTTTCCATAACCGATCCCATCTATCACCAAAAGTTTGCCTTCTACTTTGGGGCGGATACTTTCAGTTTGACTGAATTCTTTTCTACCGCTCTGACTTTGAATCCAACCATCTCCTTTCCACATGCCGATCATAAAATTCAGATCATCTATGGACGACTTCTGTTCCTCGCCCTGTGCGAAGATAAAGCTGAGAGAGAAAAGGCTCATGAGGAAAATCAGGCTTAGCTTTTTTACATTCATTTTGTGTGTTCTTTTGTTGACAAAATTTGATTAACAAGAGCAAATTGCCCTTTTCCTCAAAGAAAGTATTGTAAAAAAGCGTCCAATTAACCCAGGTCAATCTCGAAGGAGTTGTGGTATTTGAGGAAATCCCTGGGAGAGCGATCCATCCTTCTTTTAAAATCATTGATGAAGTGGCTTTGGTCAAAGAATCCATTGGTATAGAGGATGTCGAAGCGATCTTTTTGAGCCGTATAGAGATCAATAGTTGTTTTTCTGATTCGGGCGATGTCTTGATATTGTTTCATGCTGATGCCCGTTATGCTTTTGAATAGCTTTTGCAGAGAGCGAATGGAAAGAGGAAGCTCTTCGACTATTTCTTTTACTTTTTGTCCCTTTTCCAGCAGGAGACATAGGTATTTGACTAACTCATTTTCTTCCAGCTGATATTCCTGAAAGACAGTCAGGCAGGCTTTTTCTACTTCTTCAATCAATTGATGTTCATGTACCTCCCAATTTGTTTGCAGAATCTCTTCCAGCGCATGAGCTTTATGGGTAAAGGCGGCTGTGATGTTGAGTAAATTTGACTTTTGGGGAAATAATTGGGGCGAAATGATCCAGGGATGTATACGGATTCCTAGTAGGGAGGCATTTTCAAATATTTCCTGCTGGAACTTTTTGGTTTGTATGCCCATATATCGAATTCCCATATAAGCTCCTCTTTTGATCAGAACAATAGAGAGGGTGTTTTCTGGAAGAGATTCGTGCAGAAAAGGAAATCGCTGTAAGTCTGTCTCACGAATGTCAAATTTCCAAAAATTTCTGATCAAGGTGCCAGGCTGTTTGGAGGGCAGGAATTCCTTAAATCTCATCTGCTATTATAGGTTTTCTTTGTAGGCGCTTTTCCCCTTTTCTGTAAGATAAGGATAGAACATATTCATAAATAGTTGGACATGCTCTTCAATAATCTGCTCTACTCCCTCCGAATTGTAAATTTCTGCAGAAGAAATCCAGCAATCACTAAAGATTCGTATTCGCTTGATGAATTGCTCGTATTCTCCGGCATATTCTTTCTCTCTCATGATCCCTTCTTCTATTGCATCTGAAATGGCTTCCCGATACATATGAGCCCGAAGCTTTTCTATCTCCAGAAACTCCTTTTTCAATTTCTCATTCTCCCGCATGATGAGATTGAGATCTATCATAAAGAAACGATAATCATATAAGGTTTTAAATCCTGAGCGAGCCATCTGAATCAAGGTCCAGATACTCATTTGCCGGTCTTTAAGTTTTTGATTTTCCTCCAGGGCAGCTTGCAATATTCTTCCATGCAGCCTTTCGATTATCTCCTGTTTGGATTTGAAATGGTAGATCAGGTTGCCATGACTGATCTTCATACCCGCAGCGATTTGTCTAAGAGAAACTGCTGCTACTCCCTCTTCATTGAAGAGCTGATGGGCAGTATCCAGAATTTTTTCAGGAGTTTTTTTCATATTTAGTCCATGTGGTCTAAAAAAATTAGTACATTTGGTCTAAAATAGAGTTTTTAGACAATTAAGCCTAATTTTAAGATGAAACGTATCCATATTCCTCAGATTTCAGACCAGTCCTGGTTTCCGGGCTTCCTTAGCAGGAACATTCATGAATTTATGAGCTGGTTTGTGGGTAAAGTTGGTGCTGCTGCTCCTTTTCTTCCGATTATTGAGCAAGGCCTCGAACATGCTGATCAAATCATTGCAATCGAAGAGGAACAGGGAGCAGGTTTTGAAACCTTAGCTCCCTTGCTGGACGCCGATATTCCCATAAAGTATCAGAAAATAGATGAACTGAATACCAAAGAATCAGGTCTATATGTAAGTGTAAATGCTTTTCACAAATTAAAAGAAGAAAAAGCTCGAAATTTGCTCCGTCGGATTGCCTCGGAGGGACATCCTCTGGCAATTGTGGAAGGGAATAATGACAGCCTCTGGCAGGTATTTGGGATGACAGTAATCGTACCTCTGACGGTTTTGCTTGCAACTCCATTTGTGAAGCCTTTTCGATTCAGTCGCATAATATTCACCTACCTCCTGCCTGTTTTGCCTCTGGTAACTTTTCTGGATGGAGCTATGGCCTTATTGAAATTGTATGCACCCACTGATCTGGATGAACTGACATCCTCACTTGGATGCAAGGATTATTCCTGGAAAAGTGGCAAACTTGATAATGGCAGAGGAGGCAAAATCATCTACTTACTTGGTTATCCTGAACGGGTAGTAGAAAGTGTTTAAAACCCAGGATCATGGTTTCGATTTTGCCTTTACTTTGGCTGCATAATTTGCCGAAAATCTGGACATGATAGAAAGAGGTATATATCCAGAAAGATCAATAGATGGCAAGGCATGCCCGATCTTCATGATGACATCTGCGCTTGTCTATCTCAGGACTTCTTTGGGAGCAGCGACATAGGTAAAAGGATCTCCTCTAAGAAACCCCACAGGAATCATGAAGAGCGTAATGATAATTTTTATCACAAGATTTGTAATTTGAACCTGATTCGAGAGGACCTAAAGTCTGGCATTTTCATCCTAATAACAAAACAAAAAAGCTAGCTGTGAGACAGGGATCTCAAACAGCTAGCACGATCGGTATGAAAAATTCTCTTTAGGCGATAGAGATTACCGATAAGTCTTGAATAGCCTTTTTTATGGCATTTTCCATCATTTCAGGACCCCAGTCCATTGGTTGAGCATGGGCAAAGGTGATATCATAGATACCTGCCAATCCGAAGATGGCGCGGAGATAGGGTGCCTGAAAATCGTAATCGGCCATTTGACCTCCGGGGCTATAGTCGCTTCCCCGGGAAGTGATAATGATCATTTTCTTTCCAGTAGCCAGGCCTTGGGGGCCTTTTTCCGTATAGGTGAAAAGGATACCGGGCTGCATGATGAGATCGATGTACTGCTTGAGTTTATAGGGGATAGAAAAATTCCACATGGGGCTTGAGACCAGTATGAGGTCGTAATCGAGGAATTCATGGGCCAGAGCTAAACTGGCTTCTCTTGATTTTTGTGCCTCCTCACTCAATTGTCCTCCCTGTACAACAGAAAGCAGGGAATTTGCATCCATTCCTGTTATCTCAGGAAGGTTCATTTCAAATAGATTAAGATGCTTGACCTCCATGGTCGGGTGTTGAGATTGTAAAGAGTCGAGATAAGCACTGGATACCCTTAGCGTGCGGGATAATTCCTTTCTTGGCGCGGCATTGACGTGTAATAACTTCATTTTGTTAACGGTAATTTGAATTAAGAACAATCTATTCCAGGCCTTTTAGTGAAAGACTAAAAGACCAGATTATATGAATCTGTCATTAAACTCTTACCTGATGTTAGATAGATCTTGTTTATTCTTAGGTTCGTTTCAGGCAGTCAAGGCTAAAGGAATTGATGCGATAATAGTAATTTCCTTTCCCTTGATATTTCAATTTATCTATAAATAACGGCCAAATCCAAAATTAATTGAATATTTATTCTATAAAGATGTATTTCTTTTTTTCTTCATGCCGAACAAGAAGCGAATAAAATTGTAAGGACGGATCAACAAATGATAGATAAGCAGAAAACTGATGAATGCTAGAAATAGTAAAAAGAAGAATTTAAAGATTATTGAATCATTTGTCTGGACTGTGTAGAAAGCAAGGATAACGATGAGGGTTTGATGCAATATATAGAATGGGTAAACGGCGGTATTTGCATAGGTAAGGATGCGGGAAGGTCTATTCAGGTATTTCTTCCCATATCCCAATGAAGTCAGGACCCACATCCAGCTATGGATGTTCAATAAGCCGAGATACAGATAGGAACTTAAGCCGGCTTCCCAGTCTATTCCTGGAGAAAAGGGTTCCCATGCATTCCAGCGGAGAATATTAATCCATACTAAACAAAAAGAAGCTAAACTGAGGAATGTTTTTCTTCTGGACTCGATGAAAGTAGCTAATTCCTTGATATGGATATAGAACAAACCTGCCAGGATAAAAAAGAAGAAAAAGGCATGACGGGCAAAGTCATGAATCAAATCAAAAGAAGGTGGGAAATAAGGATATAGCAAACAATGAGGAATAATAGCTATAAGTATAAATAAAGCGATATGATAGCTCCTGATTTGTTTCTTTGAGAAAATATGTCTCCGTTTTAACAAGTAGAAAATAGGAAGCGAAAGGAGATTGTAAGAAAACAAATAGGGGATAAACCAGAGATGGAGCCAATGGAAATTGCCTTGAGGCCACCATTGGAAGTCCAGAAAAGTCGAATAAAATTCGAGGTAATTCAAGTCTGAGCCCTGTAGCTTCCTTTCAAAATAGATTTGAGGAGCTACGAGAAGGAAGGTCCAAATAAAAGTAGGAATAAGCAGCCTTTGAAAGCGGAGTTTGCCAAAGGACTGCCAGGACATCCTTTGCATGAGGATATAAGAGATACATCCGGATACCATGAAAAGGAGCGGCATTCTAAAAGAAGACATCCAAAAATTGAGTTCCAGTAATAGCTGGCTGCTTTCTTGATTCTTTATGTGCCAGCCCCAATCACTGACAAAAACCATAGAAACATGAAAAAGATACATCATCAGAATCGCAATAACCCTGAGAGCGTCTACATAGTGAAGTCTTTTGTCCATCATATTAATTGTATATATGAAGGCAAATAGCGCTCTGCAGTAGCGAGTATCGTCCTAATGGGTAGCTTAGGACTTGTTTTTCAGGAAGTTTTTTCTGTATTGAGAAGGAGTTTGCCCGCTAAATTTCTTAAAAATGAGGTTAAAGGAGCTTTTGGAATTAAATCCAGATTCCAGTCCGATTCCTAATAAAGAAAGGTGAGCGTAGTCTAAGTCATGTATTTTTGCTTTCACTTCATCCACCCGCATTTCATTGATCAGATCATAAAAACTTTTCTGAAAGCCCTCATTGATAAGTTGGGAAAGTTGATTGGAGGACATATTCATTTCCTGCGCGAGTTCATCCAGGGAAAGTCTGGGTCTCAGGTAAAGTTTTTGGCTTTTTAAAAGCTCTTCCAAGCGAGCTTTTTCCTCCTGGAAATCTTTATTCCTGCTTTTTGATTCGGCAGTTGAAATGGAGGAGGACAAGGGCGATTCTATATGCCGGGGATAAATGGCTTGTTGCTTGATACCGAAATAACCTATGAAGAGGATCGCCAGGCTTAAAGATAGGAAGAGGAGGTTGTCTGCCTGAGAAAAGGGAATGAGAGGAATGAGGTCGCTAATAATATGGGTGGAAAGAGAAACAAAGGAGAGGGCCATGAAGAAATACAGAATTACTTTTAGCCATTGTAAATCGATGTTTTCTGTAAAGGAAAACTCATCTGCTAATCTCTTCCTGTATCTGTGAATATGAATAAGCGAAAAGAGGGAATAAAGAGGTACCGAAAAATTGAGAAAAAACTCAGCTATATAGATAATCGTGGAAGTTTCCTCCTGACTTTCTCTTTGATAATAGGCAAGTTTTTCCCCTGCAGATAGAAAATAAAAATCAAAGAGAAGAAAGAGTGTCAGTAGGAGGAAGGGAATTCCGTGCAAGATAAAAAATCGTCGAATGGCAATCTTTACCTTACTGCTTATTGCCAGGGTATAGTAATACAGGATGGGTCCAAGAATCAGGGGAAGAGGATAGGTCAAACCAATGAGATGTGGATGGTTTAAACTAAGTGAACTGATCTCAAAATAATGATCCAGGAGTAGGAGTCCATTTATCAGAAAAAAGAAAATCAGGACTTTATGTTCATCGATAACCTTTTTCCCGCCTATAAATAAGCTGGCAATGAAAAATGCCTGTACGGCTCCGATAAGTACCAGACTTTCCATATTTCCGTAAGAATAGGAAATAAATAGATCTTTTAGGAAGATAATGAGGAAAAGATCCGGGCTAGCTCAAAGCCATTATAGCCAGTTTCCTCGCTCACTTCCCGAAGAAAGGCCAGGGGCAGTTTATAAGCCCTTAGTTTTTCCTCAGAAGAAAACTCAACTTCTGCCAGCCAGAGCTCTTTTTCGGCTAAGACTATATGATCAATCCCAATGTGTTGACTGTCGATGTCTTTAAGATAATATCTTCTTTTTTTTAGGAAGAATGCGGGTAATTGGGCAAATAAGTCATATTCCCTTTGACTAAGGTAAATCGTGCTGACCCATTGTTGAGATTGGCTTTGGAGTTTGAGCTTCTTACTTAGCTTCCATTGCCTGTTTTTTCCATCAAAAGTCCTTCTGAGTCTTATTTGGGTATTTATGAGGTAATGATCTTCTATTTCCTTGAAGGGGAGTTTGCCTAATTCTGCGGGTGGACCTGGAAGCAGGAAGCTTCGTTCCCACTCTGTTTGAGCATATTTCCAGGCTTTGCTTTCGGGGATTTCGGGAGCTATACTCAATGGAATTAGGATTTATGGTTCAATATTTTCTGATAGCTTTGAGTGGCTGGCAGGTATTCCTGGAGTTGGTTTTCTTGATCGTAGAGATACAGCCGACCGCAATTGTTGCATTCATAGGCAAATCGAAAAGAAAACTTCCGCCTGAGGTCCATGCATTTGGCCTCCTGGGCCTTTTTCCCTTTTTGGGGTGATTCTATGGCATCATCTACGGCTGTCCAGAATGCATTCCATAATTTATCAGGTAGTACATGAGCTTTGGTACTATGTCCATCAGTCGAATCTATGATTAAGGAACCGCAGGCACAAGAAATCTTCATAGGAACTCAAATTTGCCCAAAAGATAAGGAATCCAGCTAAATTAGGACCTAAGTTCTTCGATGTCTCTGAGCAAATCGTCCAATTTGCCCATAATCTCTCCATAGACCATTTTTACATCCCATTTATACAATCGCTCGGCAAATTTTAAGAGAAGCCCGGATATCCCCAATACTCCTCCAAGCATCAAGGCAGGAATTCCCCACAGCCAATAGCTATTCGCAAAGTTCTCTTTCAGGGCATCCAGAAAATGAAAAAGCAGGATTTGCCCATCTACTTTAAAGAAACTAATCCCAAGCACCAGAGAAATAAAGAAAAAGGGATAAAACACGCGTGCAATCTGGATATTTACTTTGCCCCTGTATTCCATCCAGGACCTGAATGAACGGAGATACTCATAGCTACTTTTAAACTTGTCGATTTCTTTTAGCCTGCTGAGCAGACGTTTATCTACCAAGGCCATGAAATTGAGCATCAGGAACATGGAGACTCCAAAATACCCGAATCCAAATATGCTAGTCGCAATCAACATAACAGAAGCACCTAGAACGATCCAGTTAATGTTTTTCCGAAACATGCTCCGGTATTTATCAATCAGATGCTCAGATTTACGGCTATAAAGATCGTTTAGCCGTGGAATACTCATTTCCTCATGCTCCGAAAATCCTGCATTCCATATATGTTCAATAGACTTTTCCATAAAGCATTTTCTTTAGTCTTTCTTTAATTCGTTTGATTCGCACCCCCACATTATTTGCATTGGTACCCATGATCTCGGCGATTTCCTGATAGGATTTTTCTTCCAGGTATAAGAGAATGACAGCCCGATCTATCTCCTTCAGTTGTCTGATGGCCCGATAGAGTTGATTGAGATCCTCATCCGAAAAAGCAGCCTTCTCCTCCTTTTGCTCGGCAGGCAGGGTCTCAGCAGTAACTATGTGTTGGTTCTTTTTGTCCTTTCTTAAAAGGGTGAGGCAAACATTCAGGCTCAGCCTGTAAATCCAGGTCGACCAAGTGGAATCGCCTTTAAAGCTATCCTTGCTTCTCCAGATTTGCAGGCATACCTCCTGGTAATAATCTTCAAAGTCAGCCTGGCTATGGGTATATGCCCGACAGATCTTGATGATGATGCCGGCATAGGGTAAAATAGAAGCCTGATAAAAGTCGCTGCTCACACTCTTTTTTCTGTTTAGTGGCTGGAATCAGAAAAAATTACACAAAAAGTGAAATTAATTTTCGTGAGCGGAGGAATTTAAGGCCATTGGGATGAAATACCTTAGTGCTAATAGCAATTTAGCGGAATTCGATGGAGTCAATTTCGATTTCAAAATCTCCTTCTCTTTTCTCTGCGCAGATAAAACCGATCCGAATAATACGAGCAAGCTCTGAGGAACTAATTCTAGCACCCGTTTGCTTTCCCAAACGATATTCTTCGAACTCTTTGAGCGGGATGACTTGGGTAATCCATTCTCCATCGCTTTGCCTGAGATTGCTTTTGTAATAGGGGAGGTAGAAGGCTCGATTGAGCTCCAAGCGGAATCCCAACTTCAATCCTTTCGTCCGATACCGGATACGAACTTCCTTAAAAGCTCGGAGATCCATATTCTGGTAAGGACTTCTCAGGGAAGCAAAACCTCCATTATTATCGAGGGAAATCCTACCGCTGAATTTCAAACCTTCCTCAGTGAGGTAGGCGGAACCCTGAGAAAGCCCTCCCATGACCCCATCGTTGATTACTCTCCACTTTTGACCGTCAAGCTTTTGGCCGAAGTTTATTTTATAAGGGGCATCTGTTGTCACGGAAAAGAAGAGAATAAGGGGAAGAAAAACTTTTACTAGCATAATTATTCAGCTGCGCTCATACCGGAGCGATTTCCATTTCCAAACACTCGAAAAGACAATTGTTTTTGGGTGCTGGTATTGAGTAAGGTAATGGCCAGACTGGTATCACTGGTCCATTCATAATTTGCCCGGTCAAAATCCTGATTGCTGCCCTGGAAAGCTCTATAAGCCCTGAGTGCGCCGCTGACATCATGATAATAGACTACTCCATAACCTTCAAATCCTTTGATTTCCCTGAAAATCTGAACCTCACCAGGCTGATGGCTTTGTAAGTCAGATTGCGAACTTCCAACTTTGCGAATATCTGTAATGGGAATGCTGGATTCGTATATAGAGCTCTCCTGTTTATTGCCACAAGAAAAAAGAATCAGCAGAACCAGGAGTATAAAGGGGATTTTTAGAAGTTTCATCTTGTCGAGGTTTTGACTGAGCTGAGCATACTTAACCCATAGACTCAGATAAAGTTTTCTTATTTCTGGCTCGTGTCTTCCAGGGACTTTTTTATCAAAGGGAAATCCTCCCATTGACAGATACCGACTGTTAAGCCTGTGGCTTCCCGTTTTCGTATTTCTTGCTCTAAATTTTCGATTTCATTTAGGATAGCTGGTATTTGACTCTGAAACTTAAAGATGCATAAGTGCTTATGACCATGATCGAGGTAGTCAACAGGATACCAGGCTTCATACATGGATTGTTCAAGACTTAGATCGGTCCTTTCTACTCTTTCAGGATTTTTTAAGTCAAACACACAGGAAAAAGACTTAGGAATTTTGAGATCGGCATAGGCATAATGGGTGAAAAGAGCAATTTCCTTTCCCGAAGCTTCCCAGTTCAGATACTTTTGGGTCAAGGCTGTTTCCTTGAATAGACCTTTTGACAGATTTTCCCTGCATTTAGCTTTCCAATGATCCAGGGCAGTGCTTCCAAAGTGAATGTCAGTGAATAAGAATCGCTGCTCCCGGGGACAATCTTTTTCTGCCAGCATATTTAACACAAGTTTAGGGATCTTTTCTTCCTACTTCCTCTATCAGGAATAAACCATCATCGATAATGCCTAATTATACGACCTAATAATCGACTGTAGATTTTTTTTAGGGCAAAGCAAGGATAACTCCAGCTCTTTGCCCTTATCCTTTTGATTATTAGCGAAATATCCCTCTTTAGTTAAAGAAGATAAATCAAGATTTTGTCAGGAATCCTGTTCCCCTTTAAAAGACTTGGATTTAGAAATAATAAATAGTGCGATTGCCATGATAATAGGAGCGATGCCCGAAAGGAAAGAGGCATTTACTTCTTCGGCGGTAAGTCTTTCGTATAGAATATATCCTCCTAGTACGAGTAAGATAAGGGCAATGATTTGTAGTACGTTCGCTTTGTTCATGATCCTATTTGTTAATGATTGCTAGAACTTAATAGTTATCGATTTAATCCTTGAAATACATTTCCTCTTGATCGTATTTCCCAATTTTCATCCATTAAAAGGGGCAAAGCTGTTGACTTAGCATCAAGACTGGCGAATAGACCATCTGAGAAACTTTCAATCCAATACCTACGTCTGGAATCCATCACGCCTCGTCCATAAATGAAAGATTGCTTACTGTGCAAGAGACTTGATTGATCGATTAGGATTTGAAGCATGAAATCTGAATTGATGCGCTCATCGTCAAAATCCGGTTCAAAATTCGCATTCATATATCTTAAATCCACAAAAGGCCTTAAATCAAATCCCTGGATTCTCCAGCTTTTCCACCATTTACATGAGACGGATTCTATTACCCAAATCTCATCACTTTCTTCGCCTATTCTTGAAATTTTTGGAATCAGGGATACAAAAAACAAGGTATCTTCTGAATTGTCGGACTTGCGCTCATAAATTCCCCAGTCTTCAAATAAACTATCTTTTTGAGTTTCAAGAATCGGAGTTGACAATAGCCCTTTACTGGATGTAGCGATTTTTTCCTTCATCAATTGATCTACTCCTGGATTACGATTGGAAATGCTTGATCCTGACAATTGCTTTTCTTCTACGCCTTTCAGCACTCGATAAGCATGATCCAGGTCCTCGTATTGACGGTATTCATAAGAGCCACTTTTTCCACATCCTGAACTTACCAAAATGATCAAAGGAAGGTAATAGATAAGTTTTTTCATGATTGATTTTAACTGGATGAAAATTTTACTAAATCCATTCCATCTAGCTTAATAGCTTAATTCAGGAAAAATATTCCCTCTTGCTCGTGTCTGCCAGGATTCTTCGAATAGATTCTCAAAATTTTCCTGATTTTTTCCTTCCGCTATGAACAGATTATATTCATCCTTATAGATAGTCCATCCTTCTTTGGCGGACCGAAATTCCATATCCCCACGAAATCCATAGCTGAGGTGGTTCCAAAAATCAGAATCATCTATTTTAATTTCCATGATCATATGGGAGGTAATATCATTGTCTTCATGGCCAGGTCCA
The DNA here is from genome assembly GCA_033391075.1 of Bacteroidia bacterium. Lineage (NCBI taxonomy): Bacteria > Pseudomonadati > Bacteroidota > Bacteroidia > Bacteroidia bacterium. The sequence goes on along the minus strand of JAWPMV010000005.1, from coordinate 227,762 downwards.
TAGAGGGAGCTATAATAAGAAAGACCTACAAATGGTTTGATGTCAAAAGCCCTTAGCTTCCAGCTTTTCTTCCAGCTGCATTTCACCGAACTTATAAGCCATGCTTCCTTTCCATAATCTCCAATGCGAGAGAGTACAGGACTGATTCGCGCATGAAACAGGGTGTCTTCTTGTTCTCCATTTTGTTCATAAATCCCCCAATCCTGATATAAGCTGTCGGATTTACTTTCGTGTATATAGGCTTCAAATTCTTTTTGATCAATGGAAGCCAGGTACTTTTCCAAGCCAGAACTCAAACTTCCCTTGTAATTGAAACTAGACCATGAGCCCGGACGAAATTTTTCCTGGTAGGTATAAACCCTGTAGACCCAATCCAGTTTATCCGGATTTCGATATTCATAGGAGCCTTCCGAACTGCAGCCGAAAAGGACTAGTACATAGAGTAAAAGAAAAGGGAATGTGTATTTCATGGTTTTGTTGTATTTCTATTGAGGAAAATTTAGCTCGGTTTTGCTAAAAGGAGTTTGTTTCTCCATTACATCTAAAAGAGTACTCAAGCCTAGCAAATGTTGATGCAATTTGAGCACTTTTCCTTTGCCTTTCATTTTTAGCAATCCGGAAAGGGGAGAGAAACCTACTTCTTCGATTTCGGACCATTTCAATTCCTGACTTTTGCCCAAGTAGCTATGTACCTGAATCTGATCATTGTCAAAGCTAACTTCATGTTTGTAATACCACATCAGCAGGTAGACTCCCATACCTCCAAAAATTAACCAGCAGAAAAATACGATCAAAATAGCATCTTCTTCATTCAAGAGAATACCTATGGAAAGGATTAAGGTCATAAGTAGAGCGAGATATCCAATGACTCTGTAAAAAGCGTGCATACGCAAAAGGCCCGAACCATCAGGATTTAGCTCCAATTCCTTTTTACTCCCTTTATTCACAAAGGAATAGACGATAAATATAAGGGCGCTAATAATACTATAGAGGAGAAAATCTTCAATTTGCATGACCTCTTTGTTTATTCAGCAAAGCAATAAATTCATCGGGATCAGCTGTCCTGATCGAAAGGGTTCTGCTAGCCCCTTGATCCAAAGAAAAGCAAATCTTAATTACTTTTCTTTTTCTCTCCACTTTTGAAATTTTGCCAATGGGTATTCGATGAAATAGATCAATCTTTTCAGCGATAAATGCGAACATTTTAGGTCCCCGAATCCAGAGTTCATCTTCGGTAAGGACTATTTCCAATGTTTTGTCAGCAGATCCCATTTTTGCCTGCCAATCTTTGTCGGATTGACCTGAGCCTCTTTTATCTCGATATAAGACCCTTACACTCTCTAAATCAGGGAAGGTGACGGCGCTGGCTTTCTTACTTAAACGGTAAAATTGGAATAAAATATATCCAAGCACGAGTAAAAAAACGCTTAGGAAAATGACTTCTGGCTTCATGGTATGTAAACTTTCTTGAAAACTGTATCCTAAAGATTAAGTCCTCTATCCTAAAGTTTGAAATGAATCTTACGGCGCTTCTATTTTCCCACTTCTAATTGTATTTCCTCACTTTCCTCCCAACCATATCTTACGGCTTTAGCCATAATTTTAGTAACTCCTTCCATATTCAGCGCTTCATGATAGAGCTTCCATTTTCCTTCATTGATTCTATAGGCGATAGAGGCTCCCTCAATGGATGATTCGATGGTGATTTTACCTCCATCCTCTTGAATAAGGGGAGCTTTGGTTTTGGGAGTTTTTCCTCCGGGATGAAATTCCTCTACCATATCTCCCTCTGCGATTTCTCCCCAGTCTTTATGGCTTGCCAGGTATTCCTTAAGTGCGCTTCTGAGTCGATGCAAATCCTCCTGGTAAGCAGTATCCTGACTCAAATCCTTTAGTTCAAAAGGATCCGTCCAGGTATCGAAAAGTCTTTCCTCACCCGGCGCCTCAAACCAACGCAATTGCTCCGCATTCAATTTTCCGGCATCTTTGAGTTGCCATAACTCCCTCATGATGTCGAGATTATCCCTAAATGCAAGAGGATGTCCTCCTTCCTGTTCCGGATGCCAACTGCGGATATACTTAAAGCGTTTATCGCGGATAGCCCTTTGTCGATCGGGAACTTCATCAATTCTATCTCTGGCTGCCAGGATATAGGTTCTGGAGGTATCGGGCGAAAGGAAATCCTGTCCTTCGATAAAATCAGGGACAGCTGCATCAGCCATTTTCAGGATACTGGGAGCCAGATCGATAAAACTGACCAGACTAGAATCTATACCTCCCGCCTGATAGCCCTCATTCCTCCATCGGGGAGGGACATAAACGATCATGGGCACTTTGATACCGGAATCATATAATTCTCGCTTAGATCGGGGTAAACAATCGCCATGATCCGTTGTCCAGATGATAATGGTATTATCAGTCAGGCCATCTTTCTCAAGCTTATCCAAAATATCTCCTACAATCGCATCCATAGCAGATATATTGTTATAGTGTTTGGCGATATCTTTTCTTACGATTTCTGTATCGGGGAAATAGGGCGGGAGTTCCACTTTAGCAGGATCGGTTTGGACGACAGCTTCCTGGCTACTCAGTTTTCGAAAAAGCTGTATTCCCAAATGCATGGCTCCATGAGGCTTTGTACCTAATGGAGCGAAAAGACCTGTTTCATGCGTCTCCATGAAATTCATCATCCCAAAAAAAGGCTGGCCTGTTTCTCGATTCCTCCAGAGCTTGCTCTCATTTTCTTCATCCCAAATAGTGAAAGGGCCCGAGCCAGGGAAAGCCCCGCTAAATTGGTAGTCCTGCTTGGCAGTATTGAAAGTGAAGTAGCCGGCTTTGCGTAGGAGTTCGGGGAAAGCTTTTACCTCAGGAGGCGGAACAGAGGTATAAGCACCTTCGGGTCTGCTTCCGGTCCGCATATGATGGGAAGCAATTTGGGTTTGCATCATACCCGTGATCAGGGCAGCTCTACTTGGCGAACATACGCCTGCGGTAGTGAAGGTATTGGGAAAGCGAACTCCCTTTTCCGCTAAACGGTCAATATTAGGAGTATGAGCCACATTATCTCTAAAAGCTCCGACTCGATCACTCATATCTTCAGCTACCAATAAAAGAATATTAGGTCTTGCATCCACAGAAGCAGAAGCTTCCATTTGTTCCGGGAATTCCCAGGCTTCCACTTGAAAACTGTTTTTCTTTATAAAAAAGACCAAGCCCCCTAATAGCAGGCTAAAGAGGAGAAATATAGCAATGAGTATTCTTCGTAGTAGTTTCATATGGAGATCAAATAAAGCCAAATGAAATTACGCTTTTCGAATCCAGAAAAAAAGGGATAGCCCTATTCAGCTATCCCCGCCTTAATTAACATCTATTTCGTTTCAGTTTTTAGAAATGCTATCCAGTATTTCCCTTGCCCGATCATTATCAGGATTGAGTTCTAGGGATTTTTTATACATCTCCCTTGCTTCCTTATGCTTTCCGTCCAATAAAAGGGCCTCCCCATAGCTATCATAGACATTCGCACTATTGGGAAAAAGGAGGGTATTGAGTTTAAATATTTCCAGGGCTTTTTCCAGTTCCTCTTCATTGAGCAATTCATAGCCCCATCGATTGAGGTCCCTTTCTGAATGCCAAAATTCATATTCCCGTTCGCGGTAGGTATTGCTCTGCTCCAGATTGTACTGCAGGCTTTTGCTGAGGATATCTTGTGAATCACTATTTGGATCAAGCTGTGCATACAGTTTGACAATGCTATTTATTGCCAAAGCCGGATTATCATAATGGAGATAGTGAGAACAATCATTGGCGAGTATTCCCTGGACATTATCGCGTTTTGCGGCAAATTCGATGTGGCGCTCTTTCCATCTTTCCCGATCCGCTTCTAATTCAAATTCAGGAGGATTATCCGCTACTATATCTATAATCGGTATGTCAGGAGGGAAATCAAATTTGCGGACACTTTTCACAGTCTTCTCCAGAGAAAGGCATTCATAATAAAGACCTTGACTTAAGCCCTTCACATACTCCAACCATTCCGGGGTAAATTCTGCCTTTTTTTGCTCCAGGAATTTATCGGTCCAGAAGCTTTTTAGGTTAACATCTATAAGGACAATGGCTTTGACTCGATCGGGATAATGGGCGGCTACATAGGCCGCATAGAATCCTCCATAAGAATGGGCAACCAAAATCAATTCCTCATCATAGCCCAGCTTATCCAGGCCTTCCATCAAGGCATCGATTCCATGGTCAATGAAGCCTTTTTCATCATCGGGCAAATCCGGATTAAGGCTGCTTTGTCCGTATCCGGCCCTGTCGTAAGTAATCAGGCTAGTGCCCGTTATTTCCTGCAAAGGTCCTAATAAGGGATTCCAGATGCTGCCATCATTTCCTCCGCCAGATTCAAAAAGGATAGGTATCCCTTTTCCTTTCTGAATATTGAAATGGAGTTTTTGCTTTCCCACAGATACCAGCGTATCCAGATTTTGAGAAAAAACGGATAGGGGAGTGATTACTGTGAATGAGAGGAAGAGGAGTAAGATATACTCCCCTTTGTGTTTCAGGTAAGGCATATATGCAGGTCTTAGTTTGCTGTACTTCTTTTGGTAAACATCTTGTGAATGATGGTCCATTTCCCATTTGTTTTGAGCAGCATAAAGTAGTCGATATAAGGAACTGGATTTTTGGGGTGAGAAATCTCGACTTTTGCTACGGCTGCATTGTTTTCATAATCGATAGAAATAATCTTGCCTCTTTCTCCGGTAGGCTCCCCTTCTTTGGTATCCAGGATATAGGATTTGCCTGACCATACCGCGACATCATCATTTTTCACATAATAGAGATTCAGATCTGGATGAAAGGCCTTTTTAAGTCTGTCAGGTTGACCATTGGTTGAGCCTTCTATATAATCTGTGAGGGTTTGGCTGATGAGTTCAAATTCAGATTGTGCCTGAAGAGAGGGCAAAAAAGCCAGTAAAAGGATGATGAAACTTATTCTTTTCATAGCTAAATGAAATGTGGGTTTTAAAATGTAAAGGAGCTGAAAGGAATGTGATCAGCTTTTACCCAAATTAGAAGAAGTAGCTAGAAAAAGGGTCTCAGATGCCGCTAATGATCTCCGAGATTATAAATCCGAAGAAAAAAAGACCTAAACGAGGGACTTTTTGAATTTGGCCGGGGTTTGACCTTTGAATTTTTTGAATGCAGTGTAAAAAGAGGAATTGGATTTAAAACCACATTCCTGGCCGATGGCCTCCAGGGTGAGATGATGTTCATGTTTTAGCATTTCCTCCGCTGCCTGTATCCGATATTCATTGATGAAATTGGAAAAACTTTTCCCCAGATTATCATTGAGATATTGAGAAAGTAGGTGAGGGGCGATGTCGAGTCTGGCTGCTAATTGGGGGAGTTTGAGCTCTGGATTTTTGTATAAAGCTTCTGTTTGGAATAAGATGTCCAGTTTGCCCGCAATAGACTTGGCTTCCTTTTCCTCAATTTTCTTATTAGCATACTTGACCTGCTGTACCAAAAAGGAAGTATTATTCCGCCTTTTAAATATCCATAAGAGAAGAAGGAGATAGAAAACAAAAGAAAAGGAAATCGCTCCGAATACATAGGAGGTATAAGGAACCAAATTGTAGAAGAGCCAGATGATGAATATGCCGCATACAAGGCTTATGATCCAAATCTCCTTATCACTCAATTTTTCTCCTTTTTTGAACAGACAAGCAAAGGTCTTTCTACATAGAAGGAAGGAAAAGAGGATGTATACGAACCATTGCCCATATAGAATCCAACCAAAAGGACCTCCTCCGCTTCTTTGCCACATCATATAATTTTCTCTGTAGGGGAAAAAATAGCCGAGTAAAAACATAATGATTACGACGGGAAGGATATGCAAGAGCCAGTTCCAGGAGGGGTTTTCCTTGGGCTTCAGGCTTTCTCGGGTATAAAGGTATAAACAAGGACCAATCAGGGCACAAGCTCCCAAACCAATTTGGATGAAGGTATTGGAAATATTAGGGTCAAAAGTGAGAAAAACTGATTTGGTAACCCGTACACTCACTGCCAGTAAAAGACCTGCGAGAAAATAACTTTCCCGATTTCTGTGTTTTACAAAAAAGGCAAAATAGGCACTTAGAAAGAGGCCATTGAATGCCCCAAGTGCACTAAAGAAGAATAATACTTGTGTTTCAAATGCCATCTGAAAAAGCTCCCCTTAAATATACATCTTCCTGCTACTTCTTTTACCCTAATTTCTCTGGAGGGTTCAGAGAAAGGACTTCATGTTGAATGGAATTGTTGGAATAAATAGCCAATGTTCAGCTTTCAGCATCATATTTGGGGGAAAGATGTTCTTCTTCAGAGGGAAGCCAGCCCGCATTAATTTTCGGAATAAGCGCTTGCAGATAGCTTCTTACTTTTTTCTTCGTCATATCGATGCAGACCAAAAGCGGAGAACTTTGGTAAGCTCCCATTTCAGTAGTTGCCAATAAAAATTCTTCGTCGAAATTATTCGAGGCAGTTGTTACGGGCATATCTTCATCTTTTATGGATGAATCATGCTTATCTAAATTTCGCCAGACGATTTCTTCATCAAAGGCCTGTTCGGTCCTGTAAGCCAATTCTCCTGCCGAGCAAATGGCTCCTACTTTGTGGTCGATACATGCTTTGGCGACCGGATAGATCATTTCCTCGTCTTCCTCATTAGCAATGGTGAATACTACCCATTCTCCATTTGGTAGAGATTTCCTCCAGGCTCGGTTATTTCGGATGGCAAGATAATAGATCGGTCTTCGCCCGACTTTTCCTAATAATTCCAATAAGATTGTTTTGTGGGTTTATGCTAACTGAACTTTTTCCAAACAGATCATTCGATAATCAGAGGTAGAAGTGTGTCCAGAACTTTGATCATGGAAGGTGTAGAGGAAATCCTCTTCGCGAATCATACGCAAATAAGAATGTTGAGCTATCAACGCTCCGAGGACTTTCTCTTTTTTAGTAGTAATCTGAATACAAATGCACATAATCGCTCCTTGCTTCATATTTGAGAATAGTTTCTCTAACAAGCGGCATTCTTTCTCTTTGTCCTTTTTTGCAAAGTGAAACATGCTATCGAGCAGAATAAAGTCGAAGTCTGCACTTCCCTCAAAAGAAAAAATATCTGCCACTTCCACAGATAGGCTAAGACCCTCCTGAATTACAATTTTCTTGATTTGCTCTATTCCTACTTCGGATGAGTCGATCGCTTTAACCTCAAATCCCATCCGTGCCAAAGGAATAGCATCCCGGCCCTGACCACAACCCAGGTCAAGGACTTTCCCTTTCGATTCAAATTGATTGAAAAAAGCCAGTAATTCCGGATAGGCCTGCCCAAAAAGGTTTTCCTGCTGATAATAGCTATTATAGCTGCTGGACATATTTTCCTTTATAAATTTCTTTTTACCTCTTCCAGTGCATCCTCATACATCTGCTCTAAGAGTATTTCCTGCCCAGTCAATTCCCAGAACCTTAACTGAAACTGAATGAGAATTTTTTCCAGCTGCTTCATGTCATGAGATTGGGTATCGAAATAATAATCGAGAATTTTGGAGAGGGTACGATCCATGAGCACATCTTGTAAAGAATAAACCCGCGTCAACTTTTGGGTGGTTTCAAAGTCAAATTCTGCGAGAATTCCTGTTGACTTGGATGATTCCCAGGCAGTTTTTGTGAGAATGGCATCAACCAGAGACTCATTTTTTGTGAGTAGCCCTAAATTGAGGTAGCTAAAGGATGCCATTTCTTGTTTAAGACTATCCTCCTTTCCCTCAATAAGCCGTGTTATTCGTTGCCGAATAGCTACATGTTTTTCTTTCCATCGCTTGATGCTATTGTGGTTTTGTTTTAGCTCCTTTTCAATGCTCTCCAGGGCAATTTCTTTTTTATTCCGGATTTTTCCATCCTCATAGAGTTTATTGATAAAAAGGGCAAAGAGTACACTGAACACAATGAGGAGTCCTTCTGCCAAATAGTTTTTGCGTGTGCCTTTCATGAAAATCTGTCTTAGTCTCCCTCAAGATAAAACAGCTATACTTAGAAATGAAAGAAGTAGAATGGGAAATACCTTCTTTTAAAAAGCTTTGATTGCCAGATCCATGAAATAATGGACCAAACCCAACCAGAGAATATCCTTGCTTCGATTTAAAGTGTAAAGAACAAGGATGGTGATGCTAGCTGTAAGGAAAAAGAAACTAAGTATATGCATCCAGGGATCTCCTTCAGCCAGAGAGGAAGGCACATGCCCCAAAGCAAAAAGAAAAGCGGGGATGGCCAGGGCCCATTTCAAGTTTGTCGCCCATTTTAGTCGAATAAATAGAAAGGCCAGAGCTACATTCTCCAGAAATACAGCCGGAAAATTGGAAATTGAGTCCAGGCTGAGAGCTGATTGCAGGATTTTCGGAAATCTGTGTAGCTCGCCACGCAAAAGCAGGAATACAAAAAGTCCGATTAAAGAAGCTATGAAGCCGAAGCCCAATTTTTTGAAAACTTCGCGGCTCGACAAATATATAGTTTTGGGACTTTGTTTTCGGAAAATGAGTAAGAGGAAAATGGGGCTGAATATGAGCAGATTGTTCAGAGGCCAAATCAGCAATTTGTCTATTGCTTCCGAGTCCACTTTTGGAATCAGGAAACCCGCACTATACAATTGTCCTATTCCAAGTATGCCAAAACTTGCCAGGAGTGCTAAGAATAAATCTAAACGGGCTTTTTGAGAAATCTCCGGCATTTCTGCTTGCCAAAGAAACCTTTTGCCATTCATCACAAACCAACTCAAACAAATGGCCGAATAGGCGAGAAGAAGCGGCAGGATAAAAAATGCCTCCGAACGCATGATTTCTTCCATATCTAATGAGGATTTTGAGCCAGGATTTCTCCAAAGGTCCGTACGCTATGTCCTTTTGCTTCCAGGAATCGCTTGATATGACTGATGTGCGCGCTTCCTACTGTGAGAAGTACTTTTTGGGCGCCTGTTGACCGGGCTTGCTCAATGATCCGATCTGCCATGATCTCATTTCTTTTCAACCAATAGCTTTTGACATCTCTGGCCTCAAGAGATGTTGGCAATCGATCCGGGAGTTGATCAATAAGTTGTGAAAAGGCATCTTGAAATTCAGCTCCATTCACATATTCCATCAGGCCTCCTTCCTTTTGGGCTTTTTTATATCGCTTTTGGGTTTTTAAATAGCTTTTGAGTGGCTTCCATTTCAGGGAAAAGAAGAACTTTTTAAGGACTTTATTATTGTTGGAGAGAAAGTCTTTTTCTCCCGCTCTGTAATCAATGGGATAATACTGATCCATCCCTAATCTGATACCGGCAGGATAAACAAAGAGGCCGTATTCTGAATGCTTGAGGTTTCGGTGATATTTGGCAAAATACCCTAAACTATCTCCTGCACTTTCCGCTTGCATCCAATAGTAATAAGCATTCCAGAAATCATATTGCGCATAAAACGCTGCTCCTTTAAGAATGAGATCTGTAGATCGGGTCTGAGAGTGAAAATCTGACTTTTCCAGGCTATCGCGTAAGCGATCTGCTTTTTTAAGGGTATTCCCCCAGATTTCTTCCAGACTTTCCGTATCATAAGTTGGAATGGCTTCGATGCAAATAATATCCGGCTTTAGCTCAACGATAAAGTTTTCTATCTCTTCCAGATTTTGAAGCGATTGGTATTCTTCTTCAAAATGATGGACTGACCCCAGCAAGTAGATATCCAGTTTTTGGGCAGTAAGGGGAAAAGAGAAGAACAATAAAAGCGGGATGATCAGGTATCTCATGTGCGTTTGTTTTTCATTGAAAATACACTCCATTTTTTCCTGAGAATCCTGAAAATGTCTGAAAGCTGGCTTTTCAGGTTCGAAATCAGCAATGAATCGCGGCCTGCGAAAGGAGCAAATGTCTGAAATACCTAAATTGAGAGTCGAATCAGGAGCGATGAAGAGCGATGAAGAGCTATGCGTCTTACTTATGATTTATTGAAAAACTGGAAGGTGATCCTACTTTCTACCTTTCTAATAAGCCTTTTTTATCAGGCCATTATATACCTGCATCCCGAAAATCTGGACTGGGTGGGAAGTAAGGCTTTCTCTTATTCCAATCTCTTCTACTTTCTCTTTATCGACCAATTTCTCATTGAGATTTGGACCATTAGCATCCTTTTTTTCTTAATCAGGCTGTATGCGAGAAAATGGAAACTCAATCGACTGGAATTGACCTTGAAAGATCTTCTCCTTTATGAATTGAAATTTTTGCCCCTATTGCTACTTGCTTTCCTCTTCTTTGCGCCCTTTTCTTTAAGCCTTAGGTATTTTTTACATCATTTCCCGGATTGGAAGCCGGATATCTATTTCAATCAGTATTTCTATAGCTGGAAAATCTACATCAATTATCTCCCGGTTGTCCTTATGGCGGGCTATGCAATCCTGAATGTGAATTTGCTGAGGCTATATCAACAGCAATTGGACGAAACCAGACAGGATTTAGTTTTGGCTCAAAAACCACAGATACAGGAACGATTAGCAGCTACTGATGAGCTTGGACAACGATTGCTTAAACCTAATGAGATTGCCTGGATAGAAAGGATTGATCGAAAAACCTTTGCCTTTATCCCGAAAGAAAAACTACGGCTCAAAGAAAACCTGAGTGAACTGGAAGCTAAACTCGATCCGGATAAGTTTGTACGAATCAACCGTAGTACCCTGATCAATCTGGATTATCTCCACAATTATTCTTATTGGGAGAATGACAAATACGTAGTCCGTCTTATAGCCCAGGACAGGGAGTTTATCATGTCCCGGAATCGTTTGAAAAAGTTAAAAGACAAATTTATTCCGCAGGCCTGATCGATTTATCGGGAGATGACAAATTTCATAAGCTCCCTTTTCCCACTGCTACTTTTCAATTCCAGGAGATAAGAACCGCTACTTAAATCTGCTGTATTGATAAGCAGGACTTCTCGATCCTGTTGAATTTCATGAGAAGAGGTGTACAGTTCCTTTCCCTGAAGATCTCTGATTGCAAGTTTGACTTTGTTTCTTTGCAGATCGATCAGTTCTAGCTGGATTTCATCTTTGGCCGGATTCGGATAAAGACGACTAGAAAGTCCCAGGTCTCGAGAACTCAGTTTGATATTTATACTCCGGGAGTATTCATATTCACCATCAAAATCGACTTGTTTCAGGCGGTAAACATTGCTACCTAAATTGGCAGCTTTGTCAATAAAGTTGTATGAACTTATGCCATTAACTGTACCTGATCCTCCTACTTCTCCAATAGCTTGAAAACTATTTCCAAACTTTTTCTCTATCACAAAAAGATCATTATTCAACTCCTGGGCTGTCTCCCATTCCAGTTTGATGTTTCCGTTGAAAGCCTTTCCAGAGAAAGATAGATACTCAACCGGGAAGGTTGGGGCAGGAGTAGCACTCAACGCATCATTAGCATTGGCCATTCCATATCCGGACTGATTATCAAAGCCACTAGCCCCTACATCTACGGTATTATTTAAGAGGATATTTGTTACTTCTGTAGCGGTCAATCCAGAATTCCTCGACATAATCAGGGCCACGATCCCAGAAACAATGGAAGAGGAAGTCGAGGTACCTCCGAAATAGCGATTGTATTTCATATTGGGGTAGTTGAGATTGGCAGTCGGATGATTGTAACCGTCTGGATAGAGGTCAATGGTAGTTACACTATTTTCCATGCCTTGCCAGGGGGTGGTTCCCACTTGTCGGGAAGTGGGGGCTACGATATCCAATTCAGGTCCATAATTGCCATAAGCGGGAAAGTTTCCCCTTAGGTCAATAGCACCAACTGCAATTACCTGCGGTAGATTGGCCGGATATGCTACACAATCCCAGGGATAGGAGGGAGAACCCACATATTGTCCGGAAGCAAAAATGAATACACAACCCAGACCTGAACGTCCCAGGCTTTTTGCATCATCTATGGCCGCTTCGATAGGAGCGAAGAGGGTTCCGCTTGTCGTAGTACAGGTTTCCAGCACCCAGGAATTATTGATTACATCTCCTCCATTTTGCCAGGCCCAGTTGATGGAGTTGGCAAGATATTGTATCTCAGTAGGATCTGTTTGATCTATTTGGCCGGCATCTACAAAGGCAGTTGCCGAGATAAGTTCACATTCCGGACAGATCCCTGCTACGCCTATGGAATTATGCGAGGCTCCGATAATACCCGCTACGCCAATTCCATGAGCTGCATCGGGCAGTTGTGGAACACCTCCAGCTATGAGGCTTGGGTCAGCTGTCCAACCGGCTTTCAGGCGACTGCTTCCATCCCCATTGTCGTCATTCAGGTCTTCATGATCTGTTACCCCCTGATCCACAATCGCCACTGTAATACCCGGAGAACCTGTTTCAATTCCCCAGGCCTCTGGTGCATCTATATCTACATCTGCAACTCCCCCTGACCAGAAATTCAAGTCTGCGAGTGGATTTTGACCTGTATTATGCAAATAGAAAAGTTTATCGAAAAGAGAGTCCGTCGGGAATGAATCTGCCGTAACTTTTACAGGATCATGGATATTCAGGCTCTGGCTGACAGCTACAACTGCAAAATTGGGTTGTGCCCATTTTACATGCCCGCTCTCATACAGACTATTTGACAGAGAAATGACTTCTTCGATATTATCTATGTCCACATAAGAATATCCGGTCGGAAAATCTCCACTTTGCGCTCCGCTGTAGACTTCCCAAATTTCTGCTAGTCTATCCCTGTCAACTCCTTCCTTACTCTCAAACAAAACCCTATGAGTAAGCCACATATCCATCCCTCCATCCAGGGTTCTGGACCAGGATGCACTCTTGATCGATAGAGGATCCAGGCCCAATTTTTCCACGGCTTCCATGGGACTAATCGGCAGGTTCGAATCAAAGTCGATGATTACTCGTTTGCGCTCATTTCCATAGGAGTATCTGACAAAGCTAACCTGAGCTTCCTCTTTAAACTTGAAAGCTCCCCTTTGAACGGGATCATGAAAATATAAACAGAGGGATGAAGTGTTTTCGAGTAAAGATATTTGTTGGCCTTCTCGTGATAAAAAATGAGAATCCTGTGCAATTGTCAGAGTGGATACCCAACAAAGGCTGATTAGGATTAAAATGGACTTGTACATGAATTTTTGGCTTTCCGAGAGTCTATGAGTAAATGAATGAGCAAATTTCCCAATTATTCACATGCAAACACCTCTATCTGTCCTGAATGGTTAATTGTCAGGGATGAGCAGAAAGAAACAGCCTATTGCCCTTTATGGATAGGTAAAAAGAGTCTTTATGATGAAATCAAGGCACTTTTTGATCGGAAAATTTCTATCAATTCCAAAAGTCTTTTGACTCTGCCCGATTTCTTTGGGGAATGAATTTTTTATCCTGAATGTTTTTTCAATATTTGAAGCTATTGTGAGTGGATCAAAAGACAAATCAATTGAATAAACCTGGTGTTTTCCGCTGGATGGTAAGGCCACGACTTTTATCTCTCAGTTTACTATTGAGCATGGTATCTGCATTTCTTTTTTCGGCCTGCGAAAGTGAAAAAGAAGAACATACGCTGACTATTTTTGCAGCGGCCAGTTTGGGAGATGTTCTTCGAGAGTTGGGAAAGGGTTTTGAGCAGGGGAAAGAAGTGAATCTGAGATTTAATTTCGGATCGAGCGGAACCCTGGCCCGTCAAATCGCAGAAGGAGCCCAGCCGGATCTCTATATTTCTGCCAATGAAAAATGGGCCCAATATTTACAAGAGGAAGGCGCTTTTGGTGGAAGTAAGCCTGAGAGGATTGCGCAAAACAGATTGGTCATGATAGCACCACAAAACCTCCGACTAGATGACTTTGGGATAGATAGTAGCTTGAATCTGCCAGCTATACTTGGAGAAAAAAGACTTTCTTTGGGAGATCCCAATCATGTACCAGCCGGACAATATGCACGTCAGGCCCTGCAACATTTCGATTTATATAAAGAAGCTGAGCCCTATATATTACCGGGCAAGGATGTGAGATCAGCCCTAATGGTTGTTGAGTTGGAAGAGGCGGCTTTGGGAGTTGTATATCGGACAGATGCCCTTCGATCGAAGAAAGTCAATATACTTGCTCAGTTCCCACAAGAGTCGCATGATGGTATTTACTACTATGCCGGGATGTGTACAGAAAGAGGTCTGGTAAAAGATTTTCTGTCTTATCTCGTTTCAGAGGAAGGGAAAAGCATCTGGGAGCGATACGGTTTTGAGTAAAGGAAGCATTGACAAATGAGTGAGTTATTCGAATTTAATGGGGCGGAATTACAGGCAATTTCCTTGTCTGTACAAGTCGCATTGATTTGTTCCTTGATTTCTCTGCCCCTCGCTCTGTGGCTCGGCTATGTGATGGCACGTAAGGAGTTTTGGGGGAAGTCGATCGTAGAAAGTATCATTCATCTTCCTTTGGTTATGCCTCCGGTTACTACAGGCTATATCCTCCTCCTACTTCTGGGCTCGAAAAGCCCGATCGGAAGCTGGATATATGATACTTTCGGGATCAAACTGGCCTTTTCCTTTTATGCGGCTATAATTGCCTCTGTTGTGGTTTCCTTTCCTTTGATTGTCCGTTCTATTCGAACCTCTATGGAATTGGTAGATACAGGATTGGAAGATGCCTCTCGCATGTTGGGGGCCAGCAAATTCAAAACATTTATCCAAATCACCATTCCTCTGGCATTGCCGGGGGTGATCTCGGGTACTATTTTGAGCTTTGCCCGCTCATTGGGAGAGTTTGGAGCTACGATTACCTTCGCCGGAAATATCGAAGGAGAAACCCAAACTTTACCCCTGGCCATTTATTCCTATATGCAGATCCCCGGACAAGAAGATTCGACTTTTCGCCTTGTTTTGGTATCCATTTTCATTTCCTTTCTGGCAATGATTCTTTCGGAGTGGTATATAAAGAAAATGAAAAATGCTAGAGCTTGATATCCTATTGCCGAGGAACCATTTTGATCTGAAAATTCAAGAGAAATTTTCGGCTGGGATCACAGGTGTTTTTGGGCCTAGCGGTGCAGGAAAAACTTCAATGCTGCATGCGATTGCCGGTCTGGCAAAACCTAAAGAGGGATTTATCAAAATAGGGGATAAGCCCTTATTCGATAGGGAAGCAAAGCTCCATGTTCCTATAGAAAAGAGAAACATAGGTTACGTTTTTCAGGAAGGTCGCCTTTTTCCACATATGAAGGTAGAAAAGAACCTGAGATACGGCCAAAAAAAGAAGGGGAACAATCAAGTCTCATTCGATGAAGTTGTAGAACTCTTGCAACTAGGACATTTGTTGGATCGGAAGATAAGTCAGATTTCGGGAGGGGAAAGTCAGCGTACAGCTTTAGGCCGATCTTTACTTTCATCCCCAGATCTGCTTTTGCTGGATGAACCTTTTTCGGCAGTTGATATGGTTTTGCGTAAACAAATTTTGCCCTTTATCATCCGCATCCAACAGAAATTCAAAATCCCCATACTGGTGGTCAGTCATGATTTACCTGACTTACTAAAATTGAGCGATCGACTTTGCCTCATTCGGGAGGGGAAGGTAATTGGACATGATAGCTATTATGAATTGCTCAAAAAACCGGAATTGGCTGATCTTTTTGGCGCTAGTTCCGTGATCAATGCCATAGATATGCGAGTCGTTCAGGCCTATCCAGAAAGTGGGCTGACAATTTTGAATGGGAATGGAGAAGGGCAGGAGGTAAGAATAAAATGTGAACAGAGTCGGGAAGTCTATCGCAAGGGGCAGGAAATCAAAATTTTTATTCAGGCAGATGATATCGCCCTTTCCAAGGAAAAACTGGAAAATGTCAGTATTCAAAACCAGCTAAAAGGAAAGATCACTGGTATCATAGAAAGAGCTGCCAGCCAGCTTTGCGTGGTGGATGTCGGCTTTCCATTATTGGTCGAAATTAGTGCGGAATCTCAAAAAAGAATGGATATCAGGAAGGGTTCGGAGATTTGGTGCTTGTTTAAATCAGTGGCTATTGATGTGGCAGATTAAGGATTCATTTTAAAGATTTACGATCCCAAAAAATAAGTAAGCTTGCAAAGAGCAAAATCATTCCGCTAAACATCCAGACGGGGAGCATATTTCCTCCTATGAAGATTGGGAAAATAGGAAAGGCTTCTGCAAATCCATTATTGAGCTGGTGGTGCAAGTGAACATAGACAAGGCTCCTTTTTGTTTTAATATAGATCCATCCGAGGATAAAAGTCTGCCCTAAAACGATGAGGGTAAATATATCCAGTCCATAGCCTGCGGGATGCCCTCCGGGAAATAAGAAAAGGGGCATGTGAAACAGCCACCAAATCGGGGCGAGAATTAAACAGGCTTTAAAGAAGCCGTATTTGTCCAGAAGTTTGTCAAATACTACCCCTCGCCAGGCAATCTCTTCTGTATTTACAATCAAATAGCCCAACATGATGATTAGGCCATTGCTGAGAATACTCAGAAAATCATAAGAGACTGGCCAGGCAGTTTTTGAAAAAACGTGGCCCAAATAAGAGCCTCCATATGCAAAAAGTATGGGACTGAGTACTGCAATTAGTATCGGAATTTGATTTGCCTTGAAGATGAGGAGTCTGCGGAATAAAGAGCTTACTCCAGCTTTCCCCTGATTATAGAAGACGACCAATGAGGCACCCAGCAGAGGTCCCAGTATCATGAGCTTATCCAGAAGTCTCAGGAAAGTACCGACCTCATATCCGTGGGCCTGCATTAAACTTGGGATAACTCCAATCCAGGAAATCAGGAAAACCGTAGCTATCAGGGGAAGTAGTTTGACATCTTTCATCGCTTGAATTTTGTCCCAATCAAGCTCCTTTTTAGTAATAATAGGACTGTCTTAATTAATCAGGACGAATTTCCTTGCGGTATTGACCGGGTGTTTTTCCGGTAAATTGCTTGAAATGATGGTAAAAAGCTGATTTAGTATTGAATCCACAGTCATATCCCAGAGCTTCGAGTGTGATCGATTTGTCTTTGCCTTCCTTAATCATTTCAACTGCATATCTAATGCGTCTTTCATTTACCAAATCATAAAAACTCCTGCCCATTTTCTGGTTGATGAGTTCGGATAAATGGTGTCGGGGAATGTTCAGTTTCTCTGAAAGCAAAGTCAGAGAGAAATCAGCTTGCAAATAGTCCTCCCTTTCCTGAAAGAAGCCTTCAATCATTTGTGTTTTGGTTTCGATTTCCTTGGAAGAAAGTGGGCTGGTTCCATAAGCTTTAGGCTTATGTTCCCCTATATCCAGGACTTCAAAAACTACCTGATAGCGAAGGCCGTAATATCCAATCATGGTAATGATGCCTACATAAAAAATAAGATCGATGAGGATAGAGAATTGAACCTGGAAGAGGATATCGGCCAATACATGTAGAATTCCAAGAACTGCATACAGGATAAATATCCAAGAGAGCCTTTTCATCCAAAGTGAATCCAGCAGAAAATTGTCCGCACGATTTTGCTTGAGGAACTCAAGATTTTTCTTTAGCCAAAATAAAACAAAAAGTGGATAGCCGATCAGGGAGAGAGATTTAGCGATCAATAAAAATATTTCCCAGATCATTGCCTCCTGATTGACGATAAAAAGTGCGATGAGGCTGGTACTTAGGAAGGGAAGTAAATGGAATAAATGAATCGGGCTGAGTTTCTGTTTGAATAAGCTTTGGGTATAGATAAAGAGGATAGGGCCGTGGATCAAACTAAAGCTTTTGGCGAGGGCTAGAGCAGAACTGTCGGGATAATAGAGGGCTGTCCAAATCAAAACCAGATGCGTGGCAAACATGAGAAACCAAAGAAACAGAATGATGTCTGATAGGAGTTTCTGTTTCTTTTGAAGGATCATCAGGCCAAAAATGACCGATTGGATGATCCCGATTCCCGAGGTTATAAGCAGCTTTTCTTCCACTCCGGTAAGTAAAGACCTTTAGCTTTGATTTGCAATGGCCAGGAAGGCTAGAACATACTTATTCCTCTGATAGACGTAGCATCCATTCAATCAAGGGACGAAAAATCTCTATTTGTTCATTTGGAGTATTCCATTTGAACGTTCTATTAAAGCTTTCATAAGCTAGCTTGAGTTCCCATTCAGAACCATCTAGTACGATGACTCCTTTTTTGGCCAGGCTATCAGCTAAGCTGCTCTTTGAAATCTTCTTTAATTCCGCTAATAGCTTTTCTTCTTGATCCAAAGACAATTGCTTATCCTGGCTCAGGATCCGCAAACGATCTAAATTATAAATCCCTTCTTTCCATCTTATCAGGTCATAGCTTCTGTCCCATGTTCGAGAAGAATATTTCATCCTGCCCATATGATCCTGAATAATCACCATTTGAAAGGGTAAGTCCACTATGGCAGGATATTCACTCAATGAATAAATGATTTGCTCTCCTTCAGATAAGGAAAAATCCGCTATTTCTCTTTTAGCTTCTTTAAATAATTTCTGGATGTCATTGGTGATTCTCTCCATAAGTGCTTCATTCACAGCTATAACTTCTTCCAAAATACTACCTTATCATCCCCTTTGTCATAAAATTCTCGAATGACAGCTTCCTGGGTGTACTGGCATTTATGGTAGAACTCACGCGTCAGCTCAAAATCTGCGGTTCCTGAAGTTTCCACTATGAGAACTCTGGCACTTTTCTCTCTAAGCAAATTTTCCAAATACGCCATTTTCTTTCGCCCAATTCCTTTTCCCTGCTGCTCTTTATCTACTGCGATGGCATATAGGTTATAGGTGCCTTCGGTAAACTTCTCCGGAGCGCAGTAGGCAATAGATACGGGCAGCTCATTTTCGAGGTAGGTAAACCAGATATCTGAACTTTTGGGATTGTTGAGATAATCTGAAATCATATCATCCAGGTATTCCGATGGGAATAGACCACTGCTATCGAGGACTTTTTTAAGTGCGTCCAGGTCTATGTCTTCTACTTTTCTGATTCCTTCTTTCATTTCGAATATTTCCTGTAAAATATGCCTATCTCAAAGTTTGAAATTTCTTCGATGAGTAAGTCTGTATCTTATTTTTGAATGCCTTCCCATTCCTTTTTATCTATCGCAACCACATTCTCAGCTACCCATTCTCCTCTCTTTTGAAATCCCTTTGCCAAAAATTCGACGAAGTTAAGTCCATTCCGATGGAGAACTTTCTCACTGGCTTTATTCCAAATCGCATATTCAGCTTCTATTTTTTGAGCCTTAAGTTCTTCAAAACCAAACTTCAGCATAGCAGCCAAAGATTCTGTCATGACTCCTTTTCCCTGGGATCGAGGATGGGTCCAGAAACCCACATTCCAAATAGCTTCCTGCTCTGTAGTTCGAATGGAAATACGTCCTTTAAACTCCTTCGTCTCTTTGTCTCTAATGCTGAAACTAAATTCCCTTTCTTCCTTCCATTTTGTATGGCTTCTTTCCAGAGGAGCCTGAAGTTCTTCCATATTTTCTGGGGGATCCCATTGCATGCCTTCATTGAAGCCTTTGTATCGTGTAGCGGAAAAGACATGTGGGAGGTCTGACTCTTCCGGGATTTTCAGGAAGAATCTTTCGGTTTCTAATTGGTATGTAAGGGGTATATTATGTTTCATCTGATGCTGAATGATTGAGTTGCTGAAAGACAGTTTTTATCCTGTTAACATATTCACCAAGATTTTCGGGGTCAAAAGCCTCTGCCCATCGATATTTGTCGAGTCGGTGCAGGAGATTCAAGCTATGGATATCTTTCTCCATCTGCCGAAATTCTTCAACAGATATGCCCATCCCTTCCAGAAAAATTCCTGTTTCATCTTCTGAGGCTTCTCCAGATAATAGGAGGATTCCAATTTCTGTATGAGGGACAACATTGATTTCTGCCGTCCCCCAATCCAAAAGATAAATCTTTTCTTCCTCTATGTGTACATTTCTAGGGCAAAGATCGCCATGAACGAGACCTGTCTTAAAGTTTTTTGCTAATAATGATTGGAGAACTGATCTAATTGCCTCATGTTTACGGAACTCAACATAGCCAAATTCTAAGAGACTGTCTTCTGGATTGAGTTCTTTAAGGTTGTAAAGAAGTCGAGCCCTCCAATCAGCATGAAATTCTGCTTTGTTTACTGTTTCATCTTCAATCTTCGGAATTTGATGAAATTTTCGGGCATATGTTCCCAACTTCCTCCAGATCCTATTCCGATTTTCTTGCTGCACTTCTTTCGCATTTATCCCGCCTATCCGATCCTGAACCATATAGACATAGCTTTGCATTCGGCCCATAGCCAGAACTTTTGGCCCGGGAATGCCCATTTCTGCGGTAGCTTCCAGACAAAATTTTTCCTTTAGGTATTCGCTTTGTTTTTCCTCGAAATCATTGAGTCTAAGGATATATTTTCCTTCTGCTGTATCAAAAGCATGAATCTCATTTACACTTCCCAGCCCAGCAATTGGGTGAGAGGAAATGAGCTCCGCAGAGAGGGCTTCGAGGCATATCTTTGAAATGAGGGATTGCATTTTGGATAGTTAAGTGCTGAAAAATTCTAGCATTTTTTCTTCCCATAAAGCCCTGGACTTTGCCTGATTTAGACAGAGGAAGAGCTCCTGGTTCAAAGAGGCATCATAGGCCTTTCCATCTCTGATTTTGAGCAGTTGGGGAAAGCGACTATAGTATTTGAATTCATGGAAAACCCTGGACATGAACTCTTTTGTATAAGGTTCGGATTCCAGATCTCTTCCATTTAGAAAAAGTACTTCAATCCCTATAGGCAAATAAGGCAAAATCTCCTCTTCAATATAATTTCTTCCTTTCTTACGATTGTTGTAGCAAAAGAAATTCTTGCCCTCAAGTTCTCGAAGGTAAGCCTGATATTTCTTTTTGAAAATCCTTTCCTGATACCAAAAAAGAGGAGATAAAATGAGGAATAGGAGTATAAATAGCGGTACCGCTAATAGAAAAAGAAGAAAGAATAAGAAGACAAGAAAGAGATCCTTGAGTTCATTCATGGTTTGTGCAATTGTATCTAGGCTTATACTTAAACGAGGGCTTTAAGGTTTAGTCTATTTGCCTTTTTGATGAAAAGTTGCTCAAATTCTCTTTATGGCCAAATCCAGGATAAAGTCATTATAAGAAGCAGAAATACCTGCTAAATTTCCTTCCAGGCTTGTTGCATTTATATGGGGGGGAATGAGTGAAACATTAAGCTCATAGCGTTCTGAGTATGCATAGCCAGTAACAGATTCATACCTAATAGTTAATCTGCTATCCAGGCTTTGCTCAGACAACAAATTTTCTTTGGTTTGGCCATTTTTAATCCAGTCGGAGCGAATCGCACTAATGTATAGCTTCAATAGGATTGGAGGGATCCTAATCTTCAGGGGTTTTACATCTTTAGATGTGGAAAGGAGATGTGATTTCTTTTCTGTTCCTGCTTTTTCATAATAATCTCCTGAATTGCCTTCATAACAGTTTTTATAGGTAAGCAGAATAAAATCTTCCTTTGTTTGAAGGTTAAAAAGTAAGGGATCGAGTTTCAATTTCGTGAAATGATCTTCAAACCACTTATAATCAATTTGCCATTCTATCTCTAAATTTACTGCACTACCTTCACCCACATTCACCAAATGCAGGGCAAACCAATCCTCTATCTTTTTGGGAGAAATTTCATCCTCCTCCAAAAGCCTAATGTCCTGGGTATAATAGCTCTGGGTGCAGGCAGAATCAAGCTGAATTTCTATACTATTGGGATTTTGAATTCTTACTATTGGCATCATGCTCAATTCTCGCTGCGTTTTCATCTCCTGTAAAGTAAGGAGGGAAATGAGAATAGCAGAAAAACTCATGAGACCCAGGAAAAATGAATAGCTGCCAGACTTTGGATGGAAAATTTTCTGTAGGAAGTTGCGAACTTTCTTCATGTGAGTAGGTTTTCTGGAAGTGTTTGTGTTTTTGAATAAGGACTCATTAAATCGAGCTAAGTCTAAAAAAGAATTAAATCAAACAGATTGATAGCTTACTTTCAGCCTCGCCATTACAAATATCGATCCCCTAGCCAAGCAATCAATTCTCGATCAAATGCTTGCTGGACTTCAAGTTGGGGAGTATGTCCACATGTATCAAATCGGATCAACCGCAAATCACCTATGCTCTCATATTCGTCTTTCCATAAGGTATGCGGGATTACATAATCATATTTGCCTAGTGCAATAAAAACCGGGACAGATATAGGTACGGGAGGATCAAACATGTCGTAATCCTTAAATACCTGCGTGAACAGATGCTGAGTTAATTCCGAATGAACAGTCATTCCCTCCCATAACCAACTAGCATCATAAGTGGGATTGTACCAGTACTGGGGAGACATATTGTTGTAGCGGGCAGAGGCCTCTTCCTGGCCGGTCAGGCGATCAATTTCCTGAGACTTGCCCCAGTTTTTTTCCTGAATCTGCTTTCGCTCCTCGGATGCACTAGCCCAGAGTTCAGCAGCCTTTTGATCGTAGGCTTCATTGCCCCATTGAGAAGGAGAACCAATGACAACTAATCCTGAAACGGCATCTGGATAGGCTTTTACGTATTCGGTTGCAATGGTTCCGTGGATGCTATGCCCCATAATCAAGACTTTTTCCAGGCTGAGCTCCTTTCTGATTTGCTCTACATCCTCAAGGATGGAAGCAATATCTACTTCGCTTAACTCCTCTTTTTGATAGCCTTTCGCAAACCATTTAAGGTCCACAAAATGCATTCTTAGATGCTTTCTTAATTCCGCAGAAAAAGTCCGGGGATAGTAGACCGATGATCCAATGACCAAACAATCTCTGCCATTTCCTTCGATGGCGAAATCAAGTATACTCTCGTCTATTTGAATGCTCCCTTTTTCTGTTTGAGTTAAAGGAGCTTGCTTCCCTTTGGGTTTGCAGGCATAGGTAGCGCTGATTGAAAAGATGAAGGCCAGGTAAATGAGGCGCTGTAACATGTCATAAAGCTACATGATCTTTTTACAGTAAATCAAATAAAAAATGCCCACCTCAACGGCAGGCATTTTTTCAAGCTAAAGGATCAATTTCTTGCGTATGGAGAAATATTAGGCAAAGTAGAAGAGACTATCTTTACCATAGAATTGATATCTCGTCTCAGCAGCTGAATGGATTGAATCTGTTCCTTAAGCTTCCAGGACTCTTCAGATGACATGGGCATAGGGTCTTTCATTTGATTCTGGACCTTTCCATTCATGCGTTCCAGTTTCCCAATTTGCTTTTTGAGTGCTTCTAATTGAGGAAATTGACTTAATAATTCTGTTTCTGATTGAATCCCTGTTTGCTCTTCAAAAGCCTTTAGGGTTTGCTGGTATTTCTTCTGCTCTGGATTTTGAAGCAGGATACTGGTGGTTAAGAGGAGGATGAGTAGGCTTAGGGCTATGCCCAGGCCTATACTTAGACTTTTCATGATCTATTAGTTCTTTTGTATTTGTTTAATAGAACAAAGATAGCTGGGCTCCCAAAGCCAGTCATTGACCTCGGTTAAGAATTGCGAAAAAGAAATAATTATTTGTGGGGTCCTGCTATGCCCCAACTCAAGGAGTTAGAAATACTTGCCTATTAATTCTCTCTTTTTTTAGACATATAATATTGTGTAAGGCCCATGCTAGTTCCAAATATGAGGAAGTAGACAATAGACTTTACATAATTGAAATTATTATCTACAAAATGATCAAATGCCGACATACAGAGTGCGAAAGCGAGCCCGCTAATTATTCCATATAGGAGTATACTTTTCATGGGAAGGATTGTTAAGGGATAGATCATGTATAGCTATATAAGCTATTTGCTAATAAGGTACTTCAATTTTAGGAAATAACAGCAGTCTATACAAAAGTAACTAATCTCGGTTCGCGTAAATGAGGAACCGTATTGAAGTTCTGCAGGCTAAATTTCTCAGGAGTAAATAGGAACTCTGTGATGGAAGTATTTTTGACTTTACCATTTAGTTCTATGATCTGTTCTTCATAGGGCATCTTCAAGGCATGACCCAATACCGCTGAAATGGTACCCCCCGAAGTAAAGGCTACAACCGTTTTTCCTCTGCCATTTCCTTCCAGAATTTTTTGTACTCCCTTGCTCACCTCGCTCCTAAAAGTTGCCCAGTCCTCCAGATGATCCGGTTGAATATCTGCTACTTTCCCTTTGGCCCATTCTTCTATAAAAAGGTGAAAAATCCGAAGATAGGTTTTGCGTGCTAACTGGGGCGTAACTTGAGCTTCTTCATGCCATTTCCTCACTTGTGGATATCGTTCGACCAATTGGGGTAGGAGCGTTCGAAGGGTTTCCGGAGCCTGATGCTCTTTTAGTTCGTGTAATTCTGTAGGATCCTGCCAGGCTTTTCCTTTGGTATGAAAAGCATCCTTCACATGAGTCAGGGTTTGCCAATGTCTGTGTAAAGGGCCGGTATAGATGGCATCAAATTCGAAATTCGACTCCGCCAGATAATTTCCCAATACCTGTGATTGCTCATGGCCAAGATCGGAGAGCTGATCATAATTGTCAGAAAGCAGGGAGGCTTGGGCGTGTCGGATCAGGATGAGTCGGCTCATGAAATGTTTTTTGCAATATTATCAAGGAAGTGAGAGAAATGAAAACCGGGGAGGATTCTGAAGGCATGAGTTTCTTATTCCACTATGAAAATTCAGCTCCTTAATTTTAAGTCTGCGCCAATGTATAGAAGTAGACAGAACAAAGCTTGAACTTTTCGTACATACTAAGTAGAATAAGTATTTCAGGATGCGATCAAATTCTCTGGAGAAAAGGAGCTGTTAATAATTTAATACTCTCTCGATTATATTGGTTAAGTCCTCAATAAATACTAATTTTGCCCTCACAATAAGTCAATACACCTTTCTCCTATGAAATCACCTTATTTCAACGAAGAACACCAGTTATTTAGGGACAGCCTCAGGGCTTTTATTCAAACAGAATTTCAACCCTATTTTGCTGAATGGGAAAAAGAAAATGCCATACCTCGCTGGGCATGGAAAAAGATGGGCGAGATGGGTTATCTCGGCATCTGTCATGAGGAAGAATATGGCGGCCTGGATGCCGATATGTTCTATCAGGTAGTATTTAATGAAGAACTTTCAAGAAGCCTGAATACAGGTTTTGCCATCTCAGTAGCCGTGCATGTCTATATGGCTACCAATCATATTGCTCATGCAGGTAATTCTTTTCAAAAGGAAAAGTATCTCGCACCTGCTATTGCTGGAGATATGGTAGCAGCTTTGGGAATGAGTGAGCCGGCTGTAGGTTCCAATGTAAAAGGCCTCAAAACTTTTGCAGAAGACAAAGGAGATCATTACCTCGTAAATGGCTCCAAAATCTTTATTACCAATGGCTATTATGCCGACTTTATGACCCTGGTCGCAGATACCGCCAAGGGAATTTCCTTATTGATTGTCGACTTGGATGCTGAAGGGGTAAGCAGAAATAAACTTGAAAAAATTGGGTGGCATTCCTCAGATACAGCGGAGGTATTTTTCCAGGATGTAAAAGTTCCCAAAGAGAATCTATTAGGAGAAGAGGGGCAGGGTTTCTACTTCCTTTCTGAGAGTTTGCAGATGGAGCGTCTGGTATTAGCCATGAATTCTATTGGCTTGATGGATGGCACACTCGAACTTACCCAGCAATATATGTCTGAAAGA
This sequence comes from Bacteroidia bacterium, assembly GCA_033391075.1. Lineage (NCBI taxonomy): Bacteria > Pseudomonadati > Bacteroidota > Bacteroidia > Bacteroidia bacterium. The sequence continues at coordinate 202,043 of JAWPMV010000005.1, read as the reverse complement.
GAAGCCTTTGGGAAGCCCATCTCAAAATTTCAGGCCCTCAGACATCGATTGGCAGATATTGCTTCAGAACTAGAGGCAACTCGTCAATTGGTTTATCATACGGCCTGGCTTTTGGAAAATGGGGAGTTTGCGGTGAAAGAATGTTCGATGGCCAAATTGTTATCTGCAGAACTTCATAAGAAGTTGGTAGATGAATGCCTGCAAATGTTTGGTGGCTATGGATATATGGAAGAATTTCCAATAGCTCAGGTGTACAGAGATGCAAGGGCAGCATCCATTGTTGGCGGCACTTCCGAGATCATGCGGGAAATCATTGCTAAAATGATGTTTGAAGGAGTAAAGTATAATCGGGCTTATTCTAAATAAGCTTTTGAAAATATAGAAATTGATTGTAATAATAGGGTCAGTTTCTCTACTGATAAAACATAAAATGGGTAGTGTTTCTATGGAGGCACTACCCAAATTTTTACTAATTATCCCTAAAAACGGAAGCGAAATGAAACCCTACTTCTTCTTACTTATCCTCTTTATCATTCATCCTCTTTATGCTCAGGAAAGCTTTGAAGAGGAACTCAAGAGTGTTGACAGCCTTTTTACCCCCTGGGCCAAACCTAATTCACCTGGAGCAGCCTTAGGTATCTACAAAGACGGCAAGCTTATCTATACGCAAGGATACGGTATGTCAAATCTTGAGTATGATATCCCCATCAAACCGAACAGCATTTTTCATGTGGCCTCGATTTCCAAGCAGTTCACCAATTTCGCGGTTCTTTTGCTGGAGGAAGAAGGAAAACTCAGTATCGAAGATGATATCAGGAAACACATGCCTGAAATTCCAGATTTCGGGAAAACCATCACCATTCGACAGCTCATGCATCATACCAGTGGATATCGGGATCAGTGGCAATTGCTGGCATTAGCAGGTTGGCGCCTGGATGATGTCATTACCAAAGAGCAAATCATGCGTTTGATAGAAGGGCAGCGCGAACTCAATTTCGAACCGGGTTCCCAATACAGATACTCTAATAGCGGCTATTCTATTTTGGCTCGTTTGGTGGAGAAAATCTCTGGCAAAAGTTTCCGCCAATTTGCTAAAGACAGAATCTTCAAGCCGTTGGGGATGAAGGATACCCACGTGCATGACGATCATGAGCGGATTGTTCCCCGCAGGGCATATTCTTATCGTCCGGACGGTCTGTTTTACAAAAAATCTGTACTCAGCTATTCCAATGATGGAGCTACGAGTTTATTTACTACGGTAGAGGATATGGGTAAATGGATGAATAATATGCTCAAGCCTACTTTGGGTAAAAGCTTTATCGTGAAAATGAGAACAAAAGGTATCCTCAACAATGGAGATGAGATCAATTATGGTTTGGGCCAAAGTGTAAATGAATATAAAGGATTAAGTTGGGCCGGTCATGGGGGAGCAGATGCAGGATTTCGTTCGACGGTTCGTTGGTATCCGGAACATGATTTTGGGTTGGTGGTTCTGAGCAATTTGGCTTCCTTTAATCCTTCCTTAAAAGCCAATCAGATTTCAGATATATTTCTAGGCGAGCATTTTGTCAAAGAAGAGAAGAAAGAAGAAAAGCCGATAGAAGCAGTTCCTATTTCTTCAAAAGAGCTGGAAAAATACCAGGGCCGTTTTGTACTCACTCAATATGGGATCAATTTCACGGTAAAAGCAGAAGAAGATAAGTTATTTGCCCTCTTGGAATGGAGTGGGGAAAAATTCCACTTGATCCATTTGGGGGACGATAGCTTTTTAGCTGAAGAAGATCCGGGTTTAAGATTAATGTATAAGCTAAAAAAAGGTGAAATCGAAAAAATCGATATGTTGGACGGTAAGACAGAGCTGGATGCTATTCCGTATATAAATTATGAAGTGAGTGAGGCAAAGCTGGGCATCTACGAAGGGAACTTTTATTCCTCTGAACTGGATACTTTTTACAAGATCCGCTATACAGAAGAGGGACTTATTGCCTCTCACCATCGACATGGAAATATCAAATTGACACAAAACGGGCCTCATACCTTTTCAAGCAGTGCCTGGTGGATGGGGAAAATCGAATTTGTATTTGGTAAGAAGAATGAATTGCTATCCTTCCTAGTTGGAGGTGGGCGAGTAGACAATCTACGCTTCGAAAAAGTAGGCGATTAAATAAAAAAGGCGAGGAGATGATCCTCGCCTTTTTTATCGGTTTTGAGATTTAAATCAAGAAGGATATCTGCCATATAGTATTTAGCTTACTTTTCCCATTCATCTCCTCCTGCAAAGGGATAAGCATCCCAGGGAGAGAGTCCTTTCATGCGTGGATCGCGGGTTTTTTGCAGATAGTCAAATAACTGTTTTTGAAGGTCTTTCTTAAGAGCAGTGTGTTCCTCTAAATCTGCCAGATTACGTAATTGAAAGGGATCATCTTTTCTAAAGAAAAGCTCCTCGACAGGCCTTTTCCCAAATGAAAGTTCAAATAACTCTTTCCATTTATCAGGCTTTTCCATAAAAAGGGTTTTTGAAGCGCCCCCATCTACATCTCCATAAAATCCTTGAGGCCAGGCATCAAAATCCGGAGCTCCAACTGGCCATCTTTCAGGCTCAAAATTATAGACATAGCTAAGATCCCGAGTGTGAATGGAACGCATGGGATACCCTTTGTTTTCCGGACGGGCAATGGTATGACGTTCAAGTCCGCTTACTACATAACTTCTGGGAGCTTCATCTGCTTCCCCTATCAGGAGAGGAGCAAGGCTCTGTCCTGTCATTTCCTCTGGTATCGGGACCTGAGCCAAATCAAGAAAGGTCGGGGCAACATCACTGAGTGAAACGGGATTCTGAATAATTTTTCCTTTTTCTGCGCTTTTCCCCCAGCGTATGGCCAAAGGCATATGTGTACCATAATTGTAGAGGGTAGATTTCGCCCGGGGGAAAGGCATCCCATTATCGGAAGTAACAACAATAACCGTATTCTCCAGCAAGCCTTTCTCTTCTAAATAGGCGATCATTTTGCCTAAATGATTGTCAAACCATTCTACCTCATAGTAGTAATCAGCAACATCATTTCTGGTTTCTTCTGCATCTGGCAAAAATCCCGGTACTTTTATTTGGTCTAAGTCATATCCATTTTTTGCTCCTATTCCATATTCATACCTCCTGTGTGGTTCTGAAGCACCATACCAAAAGCAAAAGGCTTTGTTGGGATCTCTTGATTCCATAAATGCTTCGAAATTGGCAGCATAATCCGTACTGCGAATTCCCTCAGGAACTTCTTTTTCTATGGCTTGAAATGCGGTACCGGCCGGATTCTCATCCCAGCCTCCCCGTTTCAGATCAGCTGGTCCATATCCTTTACCGGTATGAGCAATTTCATATCCTTTGTCTTTAAGCAAATGCGTATAGACAGGAATCTTTTTAGAGAGAGCCCCAAAGAGTAAACTCCCTTCTTCCAGTCGCCACATTTCCTGACCACTCAGAATTGCTGCCCGGGAGGGGGAACAGGAAGGAGAGGCCGTAAAGGCGTTCATGAATAGATAGTCTTCTCGTGCTATGCGGTCAAAGTTGGGGGTCTTAACGATTTTATCCCCATAAATTCCGGCATGAGGGTAACTCCAGTCATCTGCCAGGCAGAAGAGGAAATTCGGTCCTGAGCTTTTCTTTTCCTTTGTTTTCTCCTGACAGGACCCTAAAAATATAAGAAGTAGGAGAAGGTAAATAGATCGGTTCATGCCGCAGTAGATTGGAGTAAAGATTTTGATAGATACAATCAGAATGTTGGCAGAATATTTTTTCGAGTATTAAAGCCTTTATCTGAATCTTCCCTAATTTATCATATTATCTGTATCCTGGACATAGGATCAGCTAAATTCAATCACCGATTAATAAAACCCATGTTTTTTAGAAACACTCTACTCAGCCTCATGGCATGCCTGCTTCTCAATAGCTTTAGCATAGCCCAGGGCACGCGATTGTTGCGCCAACCCAGCTTGAGTTCCGATCATATCGCTTTTGTATATGGAGCGGATATCTGGCTATCGGATCTCGATGGTCAAAATGTAAAACGAATTACCAGTACCCCTGCTGTTGAAAGCAATCCTTACCTTTCCCCGGATGGAAAATGGATCGCTTTTAGTTCCAATCGCTCTGGTCCTAATGCAGTATATATTGTTTCCATTGAAGGAGGTATACCTGAAAGATTGACCTGGCATCCTTCTTCCGCCTCCGTAAGAGGATGGACGCCGGATGGGAAAGGCGTACTTTATGCTTCAAGTCGTGAAAGTGCACCTTCTTCTTTCAATCGTCTCTGGACAGTATCTACGGAGGGAGGACCTTCTGAAAGAGTCACGGCCCAATGGGGATTTGATGGTTCTTATTCTCCAAATGGTCGCAAAATGATCGTAGATAAAATGAGTCGTTGGGATGTTGAATGGAGAGCCTATAGAGGGGGGCAAAATACTCCCCTGATCTTATTGGATCTCAAATCAAATGCAGAGACTTTATTACCTAATGAAAAGACTACAGATATTCAGCCTGTTTGGGTAGACGATGAAATCTATTTTTTGTCCGACAGAGACTGGACCATGAATGTCTGGGCCTACAATACCAAAAACAAAGAAGTCCGTCAGCTCAGCAAGTTCAAGGAGACGGATGTGAAATGGCTCGCATATGGAGGTGGAAAAATGATTATCGAGCAAGGCGGTTACTTACATATGCTGGATAAAGAAAGTGGAGCAGCGACCCAGCTTAGTATTACCGTAAGTGGTGATTTCCCCTGGGCTGAACCCAAATGGGAAGATGTTAGTCGCCGTTCGAGATCTGTGTCTCTTTCACCAACTGGAAAACGGGCACTGATGGAGGCTCGCGGTGAGATTTTTACCGTACCTATTGAGCATGGAGATTCCCGAAATATTACCCAAAGTTCAGATGCCGCTGATAGAAATCCACTTTGGTCTCCAAAGGGGGATAAAATTGCCTGGTTCTCCGATTCAGATGGAGAAGGATACGCCCTCTATTTGGCGGACCAGGATGGTTTGTCCAAGCCTTCCAGGAAAATTCCAATCGGGGAGTCTAAACTGGCCTGGAATCCAACTTGGTCACCGGATGGCAAACATATCGCGTTTGTCGATGATGATGTGAGAATTCGTGTACTGGAATTGGAAAGCGGTAGTGTAAAAACCGTAGATGTCGGAGGAAATAATCTGGATAGAGGACGTACTGCTTTAAGTTGGGCACCCGATTCAAAGAAATTGGCCTATGTAAAATCAGGAAGCAACAACTTCCGCCAAATCATTGTTTGGGATAGCGAAACGAATACAAATAAGGCCCTGACAAATAAGTTTGCAGATTCCTTTTCTCCAGCCTGGGATCAGGATAAAAAGCATTTCTACTTTCTCGCAAGTACTGATTTGGCTTTGGGTTCTGGTTGGGCAAATACCAGTGCTATGCAGGCTCGTCCCCGCTATGCGGCCTATGTGATTGTGCTTGCAGACGATCAGGACTCTCCTTTTATCCCAAGAAGTGATGAAGAGGAAGTCAAGGAAGAGAAAAAAGAAGGAGAAGAAATGAAAGAAGAGAAGGAAGGCGATAAAAAGAAAGAAGATAAAGCGGAGGAAAAAAAGGAAAAGAAAGATGAAGGACTAAAAATCGATTATGATCGATTAGACCGCCGAACTATAGCGATGCCAATTCCAGTGGCCAATTATCGCGCAATGGAAAGTGGACCAGCCGGAAGTGTATTCATTGCAGAGTTCAAGCAAGGAACTCCAGGAGCTACTTTGCATAAATTCACCTTAAAGGATCGCAAAGCCAAAGAATTTAGCTCCAGGGTACGTCAGTTCACCGTATCTGCAGACCATAAGAAAATCCTGATTCAATCCGGACCTTCCTGGAAAATTGCATCAGCTGCGGGTCCTAGTGGAAAAGGAGCCAAGCCGGTTTCTGTTAAATTGAAAATGAAATTGAAAAGACCAGAAGAATGGAAGCAAATGTTTGAGGAGGCCTGGCGCTATGAAAGGGATTATTTCTATGATCCTAATATGCATGGTAGAGATTGGAATAAGGTCTATGAAAGATATGCACCATTGGTAGAACATATTCGCCACCGTTCGGATCTGAGTTACATCCTGGATCAGGTCAATGGAGAACTCTCTGTAGGACATAGTTTTGTATTTGGGGGAGATTTCCCTGATGTGGATCGTTCTGAAGTAGGTATGTTGGGAGCAGATTTCGAAGCAGAGAAAGGAAGATGGAAGATTAGCCGAATATTTACCACCGAAAGCTGGAACCCCAATCTTTCCAGTCCTCTGGATCGTCCGGGGATGAAAGTGAAAGAAGGAAACTTCCTGGTTGGAGTAAATGGCAAGGAATTAACAACTGCGATGGATCCCTTCGAATTATTGGATGGTACAGCAGGTAATCAGACTGTTTTACACCTCAATGATAAGCCTGAATTTGAAGGTTCGTGGAAAGAGACGGTAGAGCCGATCAGAAATGAAAATGCCCTCCGTCAGCGTGCCTGGGTAGAAGATAATCGTAGGAGGGTAGACGAACTCTCTGGGGGTCGCCTCGCATATATCTGGGTGCCAAATACCGGAGGTCCCGGATTTGTATCTTTCAACCGTTATTTCTTTGCCCAGCAGGATAAAGAAGGGGCTGTAATAGATGAGCGTTTCAATGGAGGAGGACTTCTGGATGACTATATGGTTGACTTGATGACTCGTTCTTTGCGTGCAGGTATCACCAATGAAGTTCCCAATGGAAAGCCTTTCCGTTTACCCGCAGGTATCCTGGGGCCAAAAGTACTTTTGGTAAATGAAATGGCCGGATCCGGTGGAGACTTCTTCCCCTGGGTATTCCGCCAGCAACAAGCCGGTCCCCTGATCGGTGCAACCACCTGGGGAGGTTTGGTGAAATCCTCAGTACATTATGCGCTTGTGGATGGAGGAGCCCTGACTTCTCCTGATAATGCAGTATTTGACCCGATCAATAAGAAGTTTATCGGTGAAAATGAAGGCATCGCTCCAGATATAGCTGTTAGGCAAGATGCCAAAGCCCTATCTGAAGACCGTGATCCGCAATTGGAACGAGCTGTACAGGAAGTATTGAAAATGCTGGATAGAAATCCTACACCAGTAATAAAGGTGCCACCTTATAATACGCCGGCGAAGAAAGATTAAACAAAAAGCCTAAATCATTGATTGGGGCTTTTTGCCTATGGTAACTTATATGGGGCAGCTCATGAGCTGCCCTTACACCATCGGTTAGGATTTTCAGAAATATAACTCTTGATCCTGTGGTATTCTTCTTCATTACGGATTACACGATCATAGTAACTTCTTTGCCATTTAAATGCATGAAGATTTTCATTTGCCCATTTAGTAACAGCTCCTTTATAAGCTCTAATTATGTCAGGCAAATTTTTTCTTTGAGGCCCAAATGAATTGGATTTCCATTCAGTTTTATAGGGAAGATCTAAATATAAAATACCATGGATGTGGTCTGGCATAATTACTAGACAATCCGCTTGCACAAATTTGTAATGTAGAGGAATTTCTTTCCAGAATTCGAAAGCTTTTACAGCAATCAGCTTAGCATTTAGGTAAGATAATGGATCTTCAAGGTCTAAATTTAGCAGACCGGTCTTTATTTCACCAAAGTACCTTTCTCTCTTCTCTGTACAGATTGTGACAAAATAGGCTCCGCATGAAGAATAGTCCCAGCTTCGCCAACGAATGTGCTTTCTGTTGTGTTTCATTGTGTTTTCAAATTATGTAATGGTAGGGGCAGCTCATGAGCTGCCCCATGGTGTTCTATATATCCTATATATCCTATATATCCTCTTATATCCTTATCACCCCAATTCCCAACCCTCGCGATACTCTCTTGTGAGGTATTTGTTTGCCAGATTGCTATTGGTGATTTTCATATTTGCTGAATCATACTCCACTTTCTTTCCGACCCGGAGTGCGACAGTAGCCAAATTGATGGTTTCGGTGATGCACTCTGCTTCCAGAAAACTTCCGGGGGATTCATTGCCACTGATGATAGCGCGAGCCCATGTATCCGAACGTCTTTCTGATTGGTACTTTTCAATTTTCTTCTTGCCGCTGTACGCATCAGAATTGGCTTTGGATAAAATACGGGGATTGGCTCCTTCAAATCCAGCGAGTATCGTTCCTTTGGTCCCCACAAACATCAAGCCCTCTCTATCAAAACTAACTCCTTCCGCTTCCAGCTCATCTGACTCAAAAGGCTTCATCCCTCCATCATACCAGAACAAATCAAAGGAGGGTAACCATTCCTGCTCGGGCATGCGCAATTTGAACATGCAAGCCAGGGGATAAGCAGATTTATTATTGATCCTTCGGCAGACACCATTTACAGAAGTTGTCTGGGCATTTCCATAGGCTTTAGCACTGATGGCCGGCTTGCGTATGTCAAGCTGTTGGAACAAAGGGAAAAGGCTATAATGTCCCATATCTGCAAAACTCCCGCCTCCAAAGTCAAACCATCCTCGGAAGACATTATGGGTCCAGTCCTTGTGGTAAGGGCGATGGGGAACCGGTCCTAACCATAGATCCCAATTGAAATCTTTAGGGATAGGCATATCGCCTTCAGGGGCTTTCGGAAATTGAGGCCAAACAGGTCTTACCGACCAATTGTGAATCTCTTTTAATTCACCAATAACTCCATCTTTCAACCATTGGCGGATCAATCCATATTCATACTTTTCATCCCAGGCCATCAAATGAGTTTTTAGCTTGGTTTCCCGGACTTTATCAAAAACCAGACGAGCTTCTTTCAGTCGATTGGCTATAGGTTTATGTGTGATCACATGTTTGCCTGCATCAAGGGCTGCAAGTGCAATGGTCGCATGCAAATGATCAGGAGTCATGATCTTGATTGCATCCAGATCCTTTTCTTTTTCCAGCAATTCCCTAAAGTCTTCATATGCTGTACAGCCTTTATATTTTTTGCCGGGATTGGGACTGTTTTTTTGATAATACTTATCTACATAATCTTTGGCAACATCTCTTCCACCAGCAATTCCTTTGAAATTCTCTCCCCAGCTTTTGTCCCCCAGGGTTTTTCTGATTCCGGCTTTTAGGCCAGCAGGTGACCAGTCCAGATAATTCTCCGAAAACTTGTTGGGATCGCAAACGGCGGTCAATTGAACTTTCTCATTTTCTAGAATGTCAGACATCTCTCGAAGCCCTTGTGTCCCACAGCCAATATTTGCCACATGGATACGATCGGAAGGAGCAATTTTCCCCGAACCTGCCAGGACATGACTGGGAATAATACTAAAACTCGCTGCCCCTGCAGCTGTGGTTTTGATAAATTTCCTGCGATTTACCTTCTTTGAGGATTTCATATATAGTAGTAGTTGAGTTAGACAAAATGGTACATAGAAATTAGGGAAAAATCTGCTTTCAGCCTATTTCTCCTTCAAAACTTGAATAATTACGTATTAATGTAATTACATTTCCATTTCGCCTACATCTGCCAACTCAAGAATCCTTCTGAAACTCAAGGGATGCAAGGGCATAGAAGCGCCCTGAAAACCTTTTACGAGATAGGGATCTTCCTGTATGAGTTCGTCTTCTTGTAAATCAGAGAAGAGCAGGGGCTTCTTAAGTAGATTTTTGAGCATTCGATAACGAATACGAGGAGAAGCGATACTGGCTTTGGCGTGATTGTTTAGGTAAAATTCGGGATGATCCGAAAGGGCGATAAAGGGTCCTGATATTACTTCAATAATTGCATAAACCCCTGGCTTTACTTTGGGTTTTCCTGCCAGCTCCTTCCGGTTTCTATGATCTACGCCCACTCGAATAACTCCCAATTGCCCGACTTCAAACCATGATTTTTGATAGGGGGAAATCCGATAATTCCCTTCTTTGGGATTCGAAGCCAAATGATGGTCTATTTCCCAAATACGAGGATTGCAAAAGAAAGTCCAGTAGGAAGTAGGAAAGGTCTTTCGAGGCATCAATATCCATTTTGAGGTGAAACACTATGTAGTAAAGCTTCTCCCGATTTTAATCGCCGATAATTCTGAACGATTTGCTGGCTTGCAGATTCGATATTTGTGATACTGGCAATATGTGGACTGATTCTAATCTTGGGATGTTGCCAGAAGGGATGATCTATTGCTAAAGGTTCTTGCTGAAAAACGTCCAGGTAGGCAGCGGAAAGAAGTCCCTTATCCAGTACTTTCAGCAAATCCTCTTCAACCAATGTCTCTCCTCTTCCTGCGTTTATCAGATAGGCACCTTTGGGCAAGCGTTCTAAAAAGGCTTCGTTTATCAGAGCTTGAGTTTCAGCTGTGTGGGGCAATAGATTGACGAGTATATCAGATCTCTCTAGCATTTGGATCAGGCCTTTCTCGCCTTCGAAAGTCTTGATTCCTTCGAGTTCCTTTTTAGTCCTAGACCAGCCTGAGACCTTGAATCCCAAGTGGGAAAATTTATCTGCTACAAAGGCTCCAATTTTTCCCAATCCTAAAAATGAGATGTGAATATCTCTGATGCTCTTGTAGGGGAGGGGATGCCATTTTTTCTCCTTTTCTAATTCCTGATACCTATCCAGTCTTTTCAGGTGAGCCATTACTACCGCCAGAACATATTCCCACATATCCTGTGAAAGCCGCTCATCTACAATTCGTGCTATTTGAATTTGGGGAGCTAAGTCCTGATGATCCAGAATGTGACTGACTGATGCGCCCAATGATTGGACAGCTCTGAGGTTTGGGAATTGATCGAATATCCCTGCTTCCGCTTTCCAAGAAAGAATAAATTCTACAGAACTCGCATCCTCTATCTCTGGATAGATTTCTATCCGTTCTGAGGGGAGCTGTTTTTGTAAAGCTTCTGCCCAGGGAGCGGGATCTTTATGATTACAGATCAGGAGAATACTCATTTACTCCTCTTCTCGGTGTACCAAATCCATAGAAAATGCAGGTAAACAAACGGCCAGGTATTCGCATTCCTGATCAAATGGATTGGAATACTGGATTCGTGTGTTTTTCTCAATTTTAATAGATTGTCCCGCTTCCAAAATGAGGGTTTCTCCTTCTATAATGAATTGCTTTTTACCTCTGATGATGTAGGTGTATTCATCAAATTCAGGGGTTTGGAAAGGTTCGTTCCATCCTGGAGGAGCGACCATATGAGCGATACTTATTTGAGAATTTCCAGTTGTCGCCTTTCCATGATGTTCTTCTATCAGTTTCCCATCCGTGGTTGGAACTACAAAAGGAGCCTTTTGAATGAAATATTTTTTCTCCATGCCCAAAACTAGTATTTCTCCTAATCCAAAAACAGTCCCGGGAGGAATAATGAGAGTTCCGGAATGAGGGTTACCAAAGCAAGTACCCCCAAACTGAGTAAGAAGAAGGGAAATCCAGCTCTGCTGACCTCTCCAATGGAGATTTTTCCAATGCTAGAGGAAACAAAAAGACAAACACCCACTGGAGGAGTTGTAAGACCGATCATGAGATTTAATACAGCAATCACAGCAAATTGGATAGGATCTACCCCAACCGTTACCGCTACCTTCAGTAGAATGGGAAAGAGGATTAATAAAGCTGCAATGGTCTCCATAAAGGTTCCCACAAAAATGAGCAGTAAATTGATCAGGAGGAGAACCAGGTATTTATTTTGCGTGAAGTCCAGAATGCCTTCAGAAATTGCCTGGGGTAAGCGTTCGGTAATGAGTATCCATCCAAAAAGATTGGCAAAGCCGACCAGGACCATGAGGGAAGCGGAGGTCTTCATCGAATCAAGGATAATCACTGGAATATTCCTAAGGGTAAGTTTTCGATAGACAAAGGCCCCAACCAAGAGGGCATATACCACGGCAATGATCGAAGCTTCTGTAGGGGTGAATACTCCTCCAATGATCCCAAATAAGATTATGAAGGTCATCAACAAGGCCCAAAAGGTATCGATAAAGCCTTTTCCAATTTGTTTGAGGGTGCTTCTTTGCAGTTTGGGATAATTTTCCTTTACAGAAATAATATAAGCAACCAGCATCAACCCAATTCCCAGCATAAATCCTGGTATAGCTCCTGCCAGGAAAAGACGCCCAACTGAAAGGCCACTTAAGGTGGCTGCTATAATCATGGGAACACTGGGAGGAATGATGGGACCGACTGTGGAAGAAGAAGCCGTAACGGCACAGGCAAAATCTACTTTATATCCTTCTTTCTTCATGGCTGGGATCATCACAGAACCTATACTGGCCGTATCAGCTACAGCGGTTCCGGAAATTCCTGCAAAAAGCATAGAAGCTCCAATATTAGCCAAAGCCAGACCCCCTCGAATGTGCCCTAATAAATGATTGCAGAAGTGGATGATTTTTTCGGTCAAACCTCCATGATTCATCAGATTTCCCGCTAGAATAAAGCCGGGAATACTAAGGAGGACAAAAACATCTATACCCGAATACATCTTTAAGGGGACGATGAGTAAAGGCAGACCTTTCATCAATACATAAACCAAACAAGCCAGCCCTAGCGAAAAAGCAATAGGAAAGCGGAGAATCAGGCAGATGATGAATACGAGAATCAGAGCAAGTATCATGCGCGTAGGTTCTTTAAGGCTTTTTGGGTTTCAATCCAGGCAAAATAGGTGATGGAGGCTCCCATAATAAACATACTCCCGAAGGCAAAAGACATGCGAATGGCCATGCTGGGAGACTTTTCGGCATGGCCCAATTGGATAAACTGAATGGCATAGAAGGTAAAAATGCCAAAGAGCAAAACAATCAAAGCCGATATGAGGAATTCCAACCACTTTTGACCTTTGAGTGAAAGTTTGTTAAAGATCAGATCAAGGTGGACATAGTAGTTTTGCTTCATCGCAAGACCTGCGGCGAAACTTATAGCATAGATGAAGAGAAAGCGCGAGGCTTCCTCTGTCCAGGATGGAGCACTTTCTAAAAAGAAGCGTGCAAAAATCTGGAGCAATACAGTCCCTATCAAGGCAAAAGTGCTAAGCAGAGTCCCGTATTTCAGGATTTTACCTATGATTTTGTTGGTTCTTTTCATGGACTCAGGGCTTCTATTTCTTTATAAATCTTTTGCATTTCGGGAGAAAGTCTTTCGTAAAGGGCTTTGGAGCTTCCTCCGCTGAACGCTTGCTTATCAACTTCTATGAATTCCATGCCTTTCTCTTTCAACTCTGCTTTGATCATCTCTTCGTTTCTCAGAAACATGCTATGCTCATAAGCTTGCATATCTTTGGCTGCCTGGGAGAACTCTTGCTGAAGATCATCAGGTAAGGCCTGAAACTGCTTTTCTCCTACTACGATATACACCCAACTGATCAAATGGCCGGTCAAATTGAGATAATCCTGAACTTCCGCGAAACTGGCACTTCGGATCATGGCAAATGGATTTTCCTGCGCTTCGATGGTTCCCTGTTGCAGAGAGGTAAATACTTCGGAAAAAGCCATAGGGGTTGGTTTGGCTCCCAAGGCTTCCCAGGCCGTGATATAAGAAGGAACATTGGGGGTTCGGAGGATTATTCCTTTCAATTCATCAGGATGGCGAATGGGGCGATTGGAGGTAAGATGTCTGGCACCTCTCTCAAAATAGGCAAGGGGGCGCATTGCGGTATGTTCCAGGATGTCGGCCTCTATTCTTTTGCCGATAGGGCCATCTGCGACTCTATGTAAATGGGTGGAATCCTTTAGCAGAAAGGGCGTCTCACAAAATCCGGCCATTTCTGTCCAGTTCTGTAAGGTGCCAGCAGTTACAGTCATTTCCACGATGCCCGCCTGTATACTTCTGATGACCTCTATCTCTTTGCCCAATTGCTCTGCGGGATAGACTTCTACTTTAATTCGACCATTTGTCCGTTCATGGAGAATTTTCTTTAAGTAGAGGAAGGATTGATGCCAGGTATGGTCTTCATTGGCCACATGACCAATGCGAAATGTATAAACCTTTTGTTCAGCTGGACTACAGGCAAGCCCAATTACCAGCCAAAGCAGGAAGAAATATGTAGTAGTTCGTAGCATGTAGTGAGGAAAGTTAAATGCTTTCCAATGAAAAGATACGGATTCCGAGGGATTTCCTCAATTAGCCCATGATCCTTTCTATCAGAGACTTGACCCGATCGTATTGTTTGACCAGAATTACCGTCTTATCTGTTCCTTTTGCAATGGTTTCCGGAATACTTCCAAACAGGATTTGCTGGAAATAACCCGCTCCGGCAGCACCTACAACCACAGCATCATAATCCTCAGCAGCTCCAATAATTCCTTCTGCAACATCATTATGCTCAATAATCATGGTATCCAGATTGATCTGATCTTTATCCATGATCTCGGCTATCGAAGCCCCCAGTCTTTCACTGATTTCATCTGTATCCGAGCCGGGTGAAACAACTCCTCCCAGGGTTAGAGATCCTCCTGACTCTTTCACGATGGAAGCCACATAGGAACTCGCCAGCTTGGCATGCTGTCCTCCAGCACTTGGAAGAAGGAATTTTTTCAAATCGCGTTTTCCAGACAGCTTTACCAGCATGATGTCTGTTTTTGCATTATTGATGACCGCTTCAGTAACTTCTCCCAACATCATCTGGGCTTTGGTACTATAGCCTTTCCATCCCATCAAAATGAGATCACAATGTTGTTCTCTGGCTGTTTCCAAAATGGCTCTGGCTGCATTATGTCCTATCCTGAGTAAGGAGGTAATAGGCATGTTATAGCTATGGGCAGTTTTGTGTGCCAAATCAAGTATCGCTTGCTCCTTCTGTACATATACTTCCTCATCATCGGGGATGGCTTGATCCGGGATAAGTGCTACCCGTAAAGCTACAATTTCGGCTTCTCGGTCTTTTCCTATTCCTGCGGCTAAATCTATAAGGGGTTCAACCGTTCGTGGATTGGAAAGGGGAACCAGTATTCTAAATTTGGCTTCTTTAGTTGCATAACGTCCCATAGCTACCTTGGAAGGTTCACCTTCTATGGCCTCTTCTTCTGCCTGACTTCCTTTCCATGCCAGGAAGCCTAAAAATCCTAACATCAAGCTAGCTAAAGCCATCATGGAAGGTGCAAGATGCTGGACATTCTGGTAGAGAAGATAAAGATTGGCGAAAATCCCTAAAATAGGGATCAGGGGTACCAAGGGGACTTTGAAGGGACGCTCTATATCCGGGTATTTTTTCCGGTGAATAATCAGGGCTGCATTTACCAGGGTCAAAACCAGCAATAAGACAATATTGGCGAAATGAGTGAGATCTTCCAGGGATAGACTGATGGCAAATATCATGATGGTTCCTCCTACCAACATCACCGCAACAATGGGCGTTTTGGTCCTCGAACTGATTGCTCCAAATGCACTGGGAAAATGTCCCAATTGACTCATGGCCATGGTTACTCGCGAACCTGCCATAATAGAGGCATTTGAGGCTGAAACCATGGAGAAAATTCCCCCTAAAACAATTACTGTTCCTCCAATCTCACCCAGGTACTTTTTCGCAGCAATTCCCATTGCGGCTTCTGTATATTCCTCCAAATCTGCCACTTCCACTACTAAAACCACTAATACATATAAAGCTGTCACGATGCCCATAGACAGGAATATAGCTTTGGGGATATTCTTGACAGGATTCTTTACTTCTCCCGCAGTAGCCGCAATCGCCGAAAACCCAAAAAAGGTGATAAATACCAATGCTGCAGTCCCACTGATATCAACAATATCTGTACTGAATTTCTCGATAAACCTGTCTACACTTACTTCACTCAATCCTCCAAATACAAACCACAAAAGCAGCAAGACTTTGCCCACGGTGACGATGATCTGGAATCGCCCGCTTTCCTCTGTCCCTTTTATATTTAGTAAGGTGAGAATCGCCAGACAAATAAGTCCGAATAGGGTCTCTATCGGTGGATGCCAGATAAATTCATTAAAATAAGAAGCAAGACTGGCAATGTAAAAAGCGCAGGAAGAACAATATCCCAAAACCAGGGCCCAGCCCACAAAATAGGCGAGAGGAGCTGGATAGGTTTTTCTTGCATATAAATATCCTTCTCCCGAATTGGGGTATATGGATACAAATTCACAATAAGTTAGAGCTGTAAAAACGGCAACAATAGCTGCCAGAAAAAAGGAAAGGATGGCTGCTGATCCCACATTGCGTATAGCCAATCCAGAGAGGGTAAATATTCCTGCCGCGATCATCGTTCCCACTCCAATTGCCAGGATCGTACTTAGACCCATATCCCGGCTCAGCTCCGCATGTATTTTCGCATGGCCTTGCGTAGATTTTTCCATTTGATGTTTCTTATCCGCGCAAAGGTTTTATAGTAGTAGTCCTTTGCGTTGAGCAATACCTCAGCAAAATACAGCAATTTCAACATTATGCCAATATTCCTGCATTTGCTATTTTTCTATAGGCTGAAATGTGTTGAGCTTCCAAACTCTTGGGCCAGGGCATCATTAATTCTCCTAAAATTAGCTAATTTCGGCCTAGAAGATCGAAATCTATGAAACTACTATCCTACCTATTCCTTTCTATTTGCCTGTTGGGCTATTTCCCTACCTATGGCCAGCAAGCTGAATCCTCTACGCGAGTTGATTCTTTTCTCTCAAAAATGGAGTACAGATTTGTCGGCCCCTATCGCGGGGGACGTTCGACAGCCGTCTCTGGAGTTCCCGCTAAACCCTATACCTTCTATATGGGAAGTACTGGCGGAGGAGTTTGGAAAACTACTGATGCCGGACAAAACTGGACCAATTTATCAGATGGCCAAATCGCATGTGGTTCTATCGGTTCTATTGCAGTTTCTTCTTCGGTACCCTCTACCATTTTTGTAGGTACGGGTTCTGATAGTCCTCGTGGAAATGTCTCTGCAGGAATAGGCATTTATAAGTCTTTGGATGAAGGAAAAAGCTGGAAACATATGGGGCTGAAGGAGTGCGGGCAAATTGGAGATGTGATTATTCATCCCCAAAATCCTGACTTGGTCTATGTAGCTGCTTTGGGAAATGTGTTTAGGCCCAATAAAGAAAGAGGGGTTTATAGAAGTACAGATGGAGGGGAAAACTGGGAACAGGTCCTATTCCTGAACGATACAACAGGTGCGGTGGATATTGCGATGGATCCCGTCAATCCTGAGGTGCTTTATGCAGGTATGTGGAGAGTGGAAAGAAAGCCCTGGACCCTGATTGATGGAGGAATGACAGGTGGTTTATACAAATCAGTAGATGGGGGAGATAGCTGGAAGAAGATTGAAAATGGATTGCCGACAGGACTGATCGGTAAAATCGGGATTGCCATTTCACCCGTAAACCACAATAGAATCTGGGTCATCCAACAAGCAGCCAAAGAAGAAGCGGCAGGAGTATATCGTTCGGATGATGGAGGAAAAAGTTTTAGTCGAATAAATAGAGATCATAATCTGCGTCAGAGGGGCTGGTACTATAGCCGAATCTTTGCAGATCCAAAAGACGAAAATACCGTTTACGTTACCAATGTAAATTTCTTTAAATCCATAGATGGAGGGGAAAATTTCAGCCATCGCTATCGCGTTCCACATGGGGATACACATGACCTTTGGATCAATCCCAATGATCCCAACATCATGATCAATAGCAATGATGGAGGAGCAACGATTAGCTTGAATGCTGGTAAAACATGGTCCACCCAGAATAATCAACCTACTTCTGAATTTTATCGGCTCACGATTGACAATCAATTCCCTTATCGCCTTTATGCAGGTCAGCAGGACAATACAACTATCTCAGTCCCAAGCCGTACTTCTGGTGGACTTGATCCCAAACAGGCCTGGTTGAGTGTAGGCGGGGGCGAAAGTGCGGATATAACTGTTCATCCCAATGATCCTAACATCATTTATGCAACGACTTATAGTGGGATCATTACGCGAGTAAATCTCAAAACCAATGAAAGAAGGGATGTAGGTGCCTATCCGCATTATACAGAAGGAACCGAGCAAAGAAACCTCAAGTATCGCTGGCAGTGGAATTTCCCCATTCGCATTTCTAAGCATGACCCTACAGTCATTTATCATACATCAAACTACGTTCACAAATCCAATAATGAAGGCCAAAGCTGGGAGATCATCAGTCCCGACCTGACCCAGGACATTGATGCCTATCAGGACATCCCCGGAGGTCCTATTCAACATGATGCAACGGGAGTGGAAGTATACAGTAGCATTTTTGCCTTCGAAGAATCTCCCACGGACCCCAATACGCTTTGGGCGGGCAGCGATGATGGAAAATTGCATATCACAACGGATGGAGGAGAAAGCTGGAATGATATTACCCCTCCCTCTATGCCTGAAGAAGGTACTATCAATAGCATCGAACTTTCTCCCCATGCAGATGGAAGGGCTTTCATAGCGGTTTACAGATATAGAGATGGTGACTTCAAGCCTTATATCTTCCAGACCGATAATCACGGCATGAATTGGCAACTGCTGACGGATGGAACTAATGGCATTCCAGCTGATCATTTTGTCCGGGTTGTTTGTGAGGATCCCAAAGAAAAAGGCCTGCTATATGCGGGTACCGAATTTGGTATGTACCTCTCATTTGACGAAGGAAGAAGTTGGCAATCCTTTCAGCAAAACCTTCCTCATACACCCATCACCGATATGGAGATTTATCAAAATGATCTCATCATAAGTACCCAAGGGAGAGGATTCTGGATCATGGATGATCTTTCCCCCATCTATCAATTGGCCAACTTTGATTCCGGAAATAAGGATCACTTATTGGAGATCTCGGATACGTATAGAAGTAATTTAGGAGGCTTTAGGGGAAATACTGCACCGGATGCAGCGCCTTACAGGGCTGAAATACATTTCTATCTCACGGAGCAGGATACCAATAAAGCCTATACCCTGGAAATTTGGGATGAAGAGGGGAGAAGCATCAAAAAACTTTCTAACAAAGATGAAAAGGAGCCCTGGAAGATTAGCAAAGGAATGAATAGCTGGTCCTGGAACCTCCTTTATCCGGCTCCTGAACTTTTGGAGGATTTGGTGATGATGGATATGCGCTATCCGGGCTCCGGTCAGAGAGCAGCAACAGGAAATTATACGGTTCGTATCGATTTTGGAGGAGATATTCAGGAGCAGAGTTTTCGGATTAAAAAAGATCCGCGCTGGGAAGTTTCGGATGAAGATTTGAAAGCCAATTTCTCTTTGGCAGAAGAAGTAAAAGCTGTGATCAATCAATCGCAAAATCGTATCCGTCAAATGCGCAAGCTGCGGAAACAGCTAGATTTACTGTTAGAAGAGGGCAAGGAAAATAAGGCGAGTCCCGAGATTAAAACTGCAGCAACTCAATTAAGAAAAAATCTACTGGATCTTGAAGATATGATCTACCAACGTAAGGTAGAAGTTAGCCAGGATGAGATTAACTATCCGAGACTATTCACCAATCATATCATCCGTCTCTATCGAGTGATCATCGGCCAGAATGCCCGTCCTTCAGGCGGCGAATTGGAAAGATGGGCGGATTTGAAAAATCAATACCGAGCATTTGATATTCGCTATATGGACCTGGTCAATCGGGCACTCCCGGAGTTCAGGCAATTGATCGAGGATGCAAAGATGAAGGTATTTGAATTGGAATAAATGAAAGCGGGGCAGATTGAAATCTGCCCCGCTTTACAAGATTATTTTTTCAAATAATATTATTTCAAGGTGAAAGCCGGCATATCCAGGGTTTTACCTCCCTGCATAGCTGATTCATGTGCCAAAATTCCTACACAGGTAATATTGGCTGATTCAACTGCATTGGGATAGGGATCTCTTTTATTATCCAGGGCATCTAGAAATTCATGAACCAAATGAGGATGCGATCCCCCATGTCCCGCGCCTTGGATGAAAGACAAATGCTGATTGTCATCATCATCATAGACTCCACCTGTGGTGAAATGCTGAATTTCCTTGGGAAGAAGGTGAGCATAGTCCGGAATTTTAACCAACTCAGGGCTTTCTCCTGTATGAATGACAGAAGGCTCATGCTCAATGAGCGTCCACTCAAAAGACTTTTTCGATCCATATACATCAAAACTCTCCCGATATTGGCGAGCAGTGTTAAAGAGGGATCGAGTAATCTCTGCGCCCAAATCTGAATCCTTCATTTGGATATGGCAGGATTCGATGGCAAAAGGAGAACCGTAAACTTTGATGAGTTCTTCATCAATTCTACCGGAACCTATACAGGAAACTTTCTCCGCCTGTTTGCCCGGCAAAGCCAATACCGGACCAACACAATGCGTCGCATAGTACATGGGAGGCAGTCCTTCCCAATAGCCAGGCCATCCGGCCATTTCCTGTTGGTGAGAGGCTCGGAGGAATTGGAGCTTGCCCATTTCTCCTTTCTCATACATTTCCTTTACAAACAAAAACTCCCGACTATATACTACCGTTTCCATCATCATATAGGTGAGGCCGGTTTTTTGGGTGAGTTCCACAATCTTTTTGCAATCTTCTACGCTGGTTGCCATAGGAACCGTACAAGCTACATGTTTGCCGGCTTCCAGGGCTGCAATAGATTGAGGGGCATGATCGGGAATCGGCGTATTGATATGAACCATGTCGATTTCAGGATCTTTGAGCAGCTCTTCATAACTGGTATAGCGCTTCTCTATTCCAAAAGTATCGCCGATTTCATTGAGTTTGCTTTCGGTTCGTTGGCAGATCGCATACATATTGGCTGAAGGGTGCTTTTGGTAAATGGGGATAAATTCGGCACCGAAGCCAAGGCCGATGATTGCGACCTTCCATTGTTTCTTTTCCATGTATTCTAGTTCAAAGTTTTCTATTTATTTTACGCTTAATAATTGAGCTTTTTTCGCAACTTTTTAGAAAAGTTGCACAAAATCGGAACGAAAAAACCAAGGCTATCCCGCATTTCCATCCGCTACATTTTCGTTCCATCCCCAACGCGCCTATTTTGATTCTAACATTAATTTATTTAGCAAATAAATCTTTCAAAAATGCCAATCCATTCGTGGCAAAAGCGTCCTGGCTTTCGGCCATAGGCTTCCAAAAACAGACAGCTCCGGCCAATTCTTTCAATTCTGGAGTGAAGCTTTCGATGGAGACTACGCCTTCATATCCGATGCTATCTATGCCTGCTTTGAGCTCATTCCAGGGAGTCAATCCTGTGCCAGGTGTCCCTCGGTAATTTTCGGATACCTGTACATGTATCAGCTTTTCTCCTACTGTTTCAAAAGCTGTTTTCAGATTCCTTTCCTCTATCGTCATATGAAAACTATCCAGGATTACTTTGGCTGAAGGATGATTGATGTCTTTGACAAGCCGCATCACATCCTCTGCTGTATTCACCAAATCCGTTTCGAAACGGTTCAAAGGTTCTATGGCAATGGATAATCCTTCTGCACCTGCCATTTCGCAGACCTTGCCCAGATTTTTCACCGCCAATTCCCATTCTTTTTTTCGATCCTCCGGACTCAACATGCGGGCTTTCCCTACTGCTGCATACATCGGCCCAACCAAAAAACCTGCTCCCCAGGCATTGCAAATGTCAAAACATTCGCGGATATACTGAAAACAAGTCTCATGAATTTTGGAATCTTCATTCGTCAAATCCCTACTCGGCCCAAAAGCTCCACATACGACAACGTCCAAATCCAAATCATCCAGAACTTTTTTAGTCCCTGATACATCGATCAATTCTGGATACTCGACCGGAATTTCTACTGCATCAAAGCCCATATGCTTGACTTTCTCCAATAAATGAAGGCTGTCTTTTTGAAAGGGCGAGGTCCAAAGCCAGGTGCTGGCTGCAAATGTTACCATTTATCTAAACGCTTTTCTTGGGTACGACTTTTAGAATTCCATTCATCTGCCTCCAGTGTCCCGGGAAGGTACAAACAAAAGGATATTCTCCCGGCTTATCCGGAGCAGTAAATCTCAAACTTACACTGGAATTCGGATTGACCAAAGCAGTAGAGTAGAGGATGTTTTGGGAATCCGGCACATAATTTCTCTCTGCGGCATCTTGCTCAGTTGCCAGGAGATCGGCAGCAGCACCTACTTCTTCCAGACTACCCGGATTCAAGATCAGTAAATTGTGCTGCATGAAATCGGTATTATTAAATACAATTTCAACGCTTTGCCCGGCTTCTACTACCAATTCGGATTGATCATATTTCATCTCATTGATTACAACTCCTAATTCTAGCACCACATCGGCTTCTACTTTGGTCGCCATCATATCCGAACTATTTTCTCCATAAAACTCACCAAAGAACTCGGCCATGGATTTTTCGGGGCCAAATAACTTCGAATGGGCATTGAGAAATTCTTCTTCTGCTTCAACAAACCATTCTCCAGCTATCGAACTGATTATCCCGTCAATTTCTACCTTCATATCCTGCTCCAGGCCTCTGAAACCACCACTTCCGCCATAATCCCATAGTTTAACCGTAATGGTATTTGCCCCTTCTCTAAGAAGACCTCTCGGTATTTTATAAGAACGGGGCGTATTATATCCACTTCGGATTCCTCCTATCCATTTTCCATTTACATAGGCTGAATCAGAATCATAAATTGGGCCTAAATGGAGCATAGCAGCTTTGCCAGCATCTTCCGAGGAGACTTCTATATTTCGTTTAAACCAAAGTATCCCATCCCAATATCCTCTATCCATCTGGGCCATCATATTGGGGAGCTCAACTTTTTGCCAGTCAGCAAAATCTGTTGTATTGATCCAATCGATCTCTTTTTCGTCTATGACTTTTTCTCCTCCAGCGTTCGGATCATTTTTATAGGCTTGCCAAAAACCATTCTGATGCTTTACTGCTGCACAATAAAGGGCACGAGATAACCAAAGATCATTGACCCATTCTTCCTTTTTGCTTAGCTCATATAGTTTGCTTCCCAATTCTTCTGAAGCAGGCATATCCGCCATGGCTAGTACGGTATTCAGCCTCACATTCAAATCTGTATCTTCGAGCATATTCGCTGCGAAAATTGCGTCATTGCCTTCAGAAATTCTGGGAAGGACCATGAGGGCTGTCCTTCGAATGGCAGGAACTTCATCTTGCAAAGCAGCTTTCGCCAAATCCAAAGCTTCCTCATTAGATCCATTCATTTCCCCCAATCCATGAAGGGTCCATAGTGCATGATGCAAAGCTGGTTTTAATCCAATGGCATCTTTCCTGGCAGACTTGCCAAGCGATATCAAATCTGAAACCACATCCTTTTCTCCTCTTTCAACTAACAAACGCTGAGCTGTTACCCGCCAGAACATATTATCATGAGAAAGCGCTGCAATCAGAGCATTGGGGTCATCTTTACTCAGATGTAAAGGTGTGTAAGTGGGTGCCCCTTTGTATTTCAGTCGATAAATCCTTCCATGCAGTTTATCTCTCAAGGGATTGATATGAGCATTTCCTTTGCCGTTTTCAAAACCTGTAGGGGTAGGATTATGCTGGATAATGAAATTGTACCAATCCAATACCCATAAATCTCCGTCAGGACCCACCTCTGCATCTACCGGCCCAAACCAATTGTCATTGCTTGCGACCATGTTCCAGCCATCTGTTTCAGTATATCCTGCTCCATCCGGAGAGAGTACAGCTTTATGAACCAGTCTACCGGTAGGAGCGCATACAAAACCGACTTTGTTCCAGTACTCCTCGGGATAGTTGCGAGCTGTATATAGATTAAAACCTGCAGCTGCTGTAAATCCTCCAAAAACATCTACCTGTCGGACCTTATCAGTTATGGGATGAAAAGAATAATGGCCGTCAATCTTCTTACTGCCAAAGCGGGGCATTCCTTTTACCCCTTCATAGTAGCGGTCAGGAATGGCCATATATACGCTATGTGTATTATTCGCGGTCGAACCAAATACCTGAAAGTCTTCGGTAAATCCCAAGCCCCAGGTGTTGTTGGTCGTGCGTGTCATATATTCAAAATGGGAGACATCCGGACGAAAGCGATAGAAGCCTTGTCCAAATTGATATTGAGCCCCATTTATACTGCCTTTAAAGCCTGAATAGCCTACCGATCCCCAGATCATATTGTCGTGGCCATAGGCAAGGTTGGAAGGCCCAGCATGGGTATCGAAGGTTCCCCATCCTGTAATGATTTCTTCCCGTATATCCGCCTTGTCATCTCCATCTGTATCCTTGAGGAAAAGAAAATGAGGAGCCTGAGAAACAATAACACCATCATTGGCAAAAACCAGGCTGGTAGGGATATTGAGTTTGTCAGCAAAAACCGTGAATTTATCCGCTTTTCCATCTCCATCTGTATCTTCTACGATTTTGATTCTGTCATCTCCAATGCCGTCCTCATCCCGAACCGTATTGGGATAATCAACGGTTTCAATCACCCATAATCTGCCTCTTTCGTCCCAGGCCATAGAAATAGGATTGATAATGTCTGGCTCCTGGGCAAATAATTCCAATTCGAATCCAGGAGGAATTTGCATGAGTTTTTGAGACTCTTCAGCCGATAGGGGCGCTTGAAGCATAGGGGCAGGATCGCGTTTTTCATAATTGGGAATGACTGCCTCCGTATAAGTATGGGTGGGAAATGAGGGCAATTGTTTCCATAGATTCTGTACCCTCTCCCCAACGGACCAGACGATGGCATTTTTCATCAATTTATGAAACTGCGGTTCTAACCAAGTCCTTTCATCATGTCCGGAAGCAGTATAAAATACACGGCCTTTCTTATAATTTCTCACCCAGGTCCAGGCTTCTGTATGATCTCCTTCTTTTCTTTCCATCAACAACGTACGATCTTCATTATGCTGGCTATGCACATAGGTTTCGTCCCAACTTTCAAAGCCCTCAAATCCGGCCAAAACCGGATGATCTTTTTGATCTTCAATGATATCTGATCTAAAAACCCCTGTTCCATGATCCTTGAATTGAGCTCCCACCAATTCCACATATTCATCGGAATTTCTAAAACAATAGGAAGCACAATGGATGGGCAAAAGGCCTTTCCCTTCAGCAACAAAACTCAGCAAAGCTTTTTCCTGACTCTTGCTGATTTCATCATGATTGGCATAAATCATGAGGGCATCAAAATCTGCCAGAAAGTCATCCTTGAGAGATTCAGGGCTTTCTGTATAGGTGAAATTGATCCCCTTATTGGCTAGGGCTGAGGCCAGGATCGGCATATAGGCCTCAGAATTGTGATGTTCTGAGTCGTGGCCAAGGAATAATACCTCAATTTTTCTAGGGGAATTATCCGGCCATTTTGTTTTGGTAGGGGAGCAGGTATAAAGCAGAAAGCTCAAGCATAAAAGTGAGCCCATGAGGGCGATACCTGATAGTCTGTGAGTAGTGATAGTCATACAGATCCTGTTAAGAACAAGTTTGATAATAGTAGTTTTGACCTTAAGTCCTTAGAAACTTAGGATTTAATTTCGAGATATTAAAATGGATAGGCAGGGAATTGTGTAGAACTAATCGACCTTATCAAGGTCTCTGATCACTGATCGGATCATATTCTTTGCGGAAAGATTACCCAATGATAAGATAGCAACCGTATGCATAGGCTTCACCTTCATCTCTTTTTGAATAGCTACTACGGAATAGGATTTTTTATAAAGTTCAGCAACTGTTCCATAGAAATCTTCAAAAAAAGCGAGTTTGCTTCTGAGCTTGTCCTTCCCACCTTCCATTTGTGGATTGTGGCAACAAAACAGGCGGTCGAAATCAAGAGCGAGAATTTTTTTGATGGACGCAATTTGTCCTTTCATGCTTTCTGCTCGCATAAAGAAGCGGATATAGGTACTGACAAAGAGGTCAGCAGAAAAAAGCCATCCTTCATTTTTCTCATGTAATGCCACCATATCATGCGCATGTCCGGGGATAGGAATGATATCAAAATGGTATTTCTCCGTTTCTATCTCCTCATCTTTAGCGATTAAGTTGTGATTGGCATTTCTGGGACCCCAGCTCAACCACTGAGCAGGGCTAATTGAGGGAGGACTCTTCATGGTTTCTACACACAGACTATGCGCATAAACAGGCAGCTTCAATTTCTTTTGAACAGGATCGATATTTCCCGAATGATCTTCATGATGATGGGTGATAAAAACCTGCGCTATGTCAAAGCTGGAAATCGCTTCCATAAACTCCTTCCTCATATTGCTATGTCCGGTATCGATAAGTAAGCCATCTACAAAAAATGAATGGACCATCATTTTGGGTTTTCCAAAAATGCTGGATCCCATTTTGTATCCCTTTACATGTTCAAACTCGAAGTGGGAAAGGAGTTTCATAACTAAAGCTAATTAGCTGGCATCGATTTCTACAAGCTTTTCAATTAAATCCTCAACTTTCTCGGGACTTAATTATATTGGTTTTATAAATGCCCGGCTCATGCGCGTAGATTCTCACCAACACTTCTGGAATTACAGCCCAACTGAATATGGCTGGATCTCTCATGAGATGCCAGAAATCAGAAAATCCTTTGGGCCAGAAGACTTGCAAACCCTCCTGGATGAGCAAGGAATAGATGCTTGTGTCAGTGTTCAGGCGCGGCAAAGTCTGGAGGAAAATGACTACCTGATTGGAT
Source organism: Bacteroidia bacterium (assembly GCA_033391075.1). Classification (NCBI taxonomy): domain Bacteria; kingdom Pseudomonadati; phylum Bacteroidota; class Bacteroidia; species Bacteroidia bacterium. The sequence goes on along the minus strand of JAWPMV010000005.1, from coordinate 175,483 downwards.
TGGCAGAGAAACATGATTTCATAAAAGGGCTCGTAGGTTGGGTGGATCTTCGTTCGGAAAAAGTTGAAGAAGAACTGGAAAGATATAAGACTTTCCCTAAAATGAAGGGATTTCGACATGTATTGCAGGATGAGCCGGATGATCAGTTTATGCTTCAGAATTCATTTATCAGAGGGGTAAAGAAATGCTTTGAATATGGCTATAGCTATGATATCCTGATATTTGAAAAACAACTTCCTTCTACTCTCAAATTCCTTGAGTATTTTGATTCCCAGGCCTTCGTTTTGGACCATATAGCCAAGCCTATGATGAATGCAGGGCCAACAAAAAATTGGGAAGCAGGCATTCAGGAACTCGCTCAGTATGAACATCTCTATTGCAAAATTTCGGGTATGGTGACGGAAGCAGATTGGAAGCAGTGGAAATACGAAGATTTTCTTCCTTTTCTAGATGTGATTGTGGACTCATTTGGAATTGATCGCATCATGTTTGGTTCCGATTGGCCGGTTTGTTTGCTGGGGAGCGAAAGCTATGGAGAAACAAAAGGCATAGTTGATCACTATTTTCAGGGATATACAGATGAGGATAAAGCAAAGATATTTGGAGGAAATGCGATAAGCTATTACAAACTTTGATATGGATCTCGGGATAAAAAATAAGGTCTTCATCATTACCGGAGGCGCAGAAGGAATAGGCAGGGCAATTGCAAAGGCGATTGCGCTTGAAGGCGGAATAAGTTTCATTGCCGGTAGGGCAGAGGAGGCTGCTAAGGGATTGCTTGAGGAGATAGAAAGCAAGGAGGGAAAGGCTCATTTTATGTTCCAAAATCTGGGGAGTGGAGAAAGTTGTAAAGCGGTCGTAGATAGATGTCTGAACATCTATGGGAGAATTGATGGGCTGGTGAATAATGCGGGAGGAAATGATGGAATCAGTTTAGAAGAGGGAAGCCCTGAAAAATGGATGAAATCTCTGGAGAACAATCTTCATCACTATTATTTCATGGCTCACTACTGCCTGGCCGAATTGAAAAAAAACAAAGGCGTTATCCTCAATTTAAGTTCGAAAACTGCTTTTACCGGCCAAGGGGGAACTTCTCCATATGCTGCAGCAAAAGGAGCACAACTGGCATTGACACGAGAGTGGGCCGTTGAATTATTGAAGTATGGTATCCGGGTGAATAGCATTGTTCCGGCCGAAGTCATGACGGCTATGTACAAAAGATGGATTAATAGCTTTGATGAGCCTGAAAAGAAGGTTGCGGAAATAGAAAGTCGGATACCTTTGGGAAATCGCATGACAAAAGCAGAAGAAATTGCAGATACTGCCTTATTTTTATTATCATCGCGATCATCGCACATCACTGGACAACACATATTTGTGGATGGAGGCTATGCGCATTTGGATCGTGCGCTATCTGTGCTGAAGGACCCTTAACGGATTTGCTATAAACTACTACAATGAATAAAACTATTACAAAACAGTTTTTGGTGCCCTTTATTTTGGTTACTTCCCTCTTCTTTCTTTGGGGGCTGGCCAACAATATGACGGATACCTTATTGGCTGCCTTTAAGAAAATCATGTCAATGACTGATTTTCAAACCTCCTGGATACAGGTCGCCTTCTATGGATCATACTTTTGTCTGGCGATTCCTGCAGCCATCTTTATCAAAAAATATTCCTATAAAACGGGAGTAATTTTGGGGTTAAGTTTGTTTGCCGCCGGAGCACTTCTCTTTTATCCTGCTAGTCAAAGTATGGTTTATGGGCACTTTTTGATTGCCCTTTTTGTGCTGGCCGGTGGGCTTTCCATTTTGGAGACTACCGCCAATCCCTACATCATTGCTATGGGTGATCCGGCAAGCGGAACCCGACGCTTGAACCTCGCACAGTCTTTCAACCCACTGGGCTCAATTACTGGGGTGATTTTGAGTAAATACTTCATTTTATCCAATCTGCAGGAGTTTTCAGAAACGGAACGGGCAGCCATGGGCACAGAACAATTGGAAGCAGTTCAGGCAGAAGAACTTTCAGCAGTTATGGGTCCCTATGTGGGATTGGCAGTTTTTCTGATCCTGTTAGCGCTCTATTTTATGGCGACTAAAATGCCTGTGGCCAGTGATTCGGATAAAAGGCTTGATTTCGGCCCAACGTTCAGGCGCTTATTGAAAAATCGTAATTATGTATGGGGAGTTATCGCTCAGTTTTTTTATGTGGGAGCTCAAATTTGCGTCTGGTCCTTTACCATTCGCTATGTCATGCAAGAACTTTCGCTTAATGAAGAAGATTCTTCCAGCTATTATATAGCTGCTTTGGTACTCTTTACTCTCTCACGCTTTGTCTTTACCTGGTTGATGGAGAGGATTAGTCCTTCGAAATTATTGGGATACTGCTCGATTGCAGCGATTCTCTTATCTGCGGGAGTAATGTTTGCCGGAGGGGGCGTAGGTGTTGTATGTTTGATCGGCATTTCCGGCTGTATGTCCTTGATGTTCCCAACCATTTTTGGTCTTGCATCAGAAGGATTAGGAGAAGATCGCAAGATTGGTGGTTCTGGTTTGATCATGGCGATCCTGGGAGGCGCTTTGCTACCAATGGTCATGGGACAGGTTTCAGATGGATGGGATAGTATAAATCTCTCTTACATTGTTCCACTTTTATGCTTCGCTATCATTTACTACTACAGTATACAGGCTCAGAAACATGCCCAGCATCCTGCTTAATTTCCCTTGAATACTTTCCTCAATTTCTTTATACATGAAAAAACTACTAGCTATATCACTATTGGCCCTCCTTTTCTCTTGTGAAGCCGGGCAAGAGGTGGAAAAAGGAGCACCCAATATTCTCTTTCTTTTTGCGGATGATTTAAGCTACGAAGCAGTAAGAGCCCTCGGAAATTCCACCATAGAAACGCCCAACCTGGACCGAATTGCTGCCAGAGGAGCTACTTTTACGCATGCCTATAATATGGGTGGATGGCATGGAGCAATTTGTGCGGCTTCCCGAACCATGCTCATGTCTGGAAGATCTCTATGGCCTGCCTGGGAAGTAGAACAAGGCTTTCGCAAAAAGGATTCTGTGGTAATGTCCCAAACCTGGGGACGTATTATGGCTCGAAATGGATATGATACCTATATGTCCGGCAAATGGCATATAGTTGCACCCGCAGATTATGTATTTGATGAGGCACGCCATATAAGACCCGGCATGCCCAGAGATAGCTGGCCAGCTTTCCGAAGAAATGAAGGGAAGGTGCTGACAGAGAAAAACGGAAATGATCTTGATTTGAAGGCGCTGATGCCGGTAGGTTACCATCGCCCTAATGATGAAAATGATAAGAGTTGGTCTCCGGCTGATACCAGTTTTGGAGGATTTTGGCAAGGAGGTAAACACTGGAGTGAAGTTTTAAAAGACGATGGACTGGATTATATACAGGCAGCTGCTAAGAAGGAAAATCCATTCTTTATGTACCTGGCTTTTAATGCCCCACATGATCCGCGACAGGCTCCCCAATCCTTTGTTGATAAATATCCCCTCGATAAGATCAAAGTCCCCGATAGTTTTATGCCTCTCTATCCTGAGAAGGATAGCATCGGTTGTAGTCCGGGATTACGGGATGAAGCTTTAGCGCCTTTCCCCCGAACAAAATATGCTGTCAAAACCCATATCCAGGAATACTATGCAATTATCACTCATCTGGATGAACAAGTGGGGAAGATATTGGATGCGCTTGAAGCTTCTGGTAAAATGGACAATACCTATATCTTCTTTTCTGCCGATCATGGACTTTCTGTAGGGAACCACGGACTGATCGGAAAGCAAAACATGTACGACCATAGTGTGCGGGTTCCATTGATGATAGCAGGGCCTGAGATTCCTGCGGGAAGCAAAATTTCTGAAGATGTCTACCTACAGGATTTAATGGCAACGGGATTAGAAGTTGCCGGAATCGAAAAACCCGAATACGTTTATTTCCAAAGTTTGCTAGGGATGGCGAAAGGCACTCAAAAAGAGGGTCATTTGGATGCGGTCTATGGAGCTTACCGAGACTTACAAAGAATGATCAGAAAGGATGGATTTAAATTGGTGGTTTATCCCAAAGCAAAAAAAATCAAACTGTTTGATATCAAGGAAGACCCTAAAGAAATTACGGATCTCGCAAGTAATCCGGTTTACCATGAACGTACCGCTAATATGTTTCTGGAGCTTATGGATCTTCAAACACAAATGAAAGACACCCTGGATTTATCTCCTTTATACAATGAGACTATATAAACACGAAGAAGCTGCCATTCTTGAAAAAGAGGGCAATTGGTATCGCCGATCGGATATGGATTGGGATCAATTGATAAACCGCAAAGGACTTTTTGCTTTCCTTTCATCCGATGTGCAGAATTGGGAAGAGTTGGATGAAAAACCAAAATTGGGCAAAGAGCCACCCATAGGAGGGCAGGAAGTATGGGCAGCGGGCGTTACCTATTTGAGAAGTAAACAGGAGCGAATGCGGGAAGCAGAAGAAGCCGGAGGAGGTGATTTTTATGATCGCGTGTATGAAGCCGAAAGACCTGAGATATTTTTTAAGGCTACTGCAGCCCGGACGGTTGGTTCAGGAGATGTGGTAAATATTCGACGGGATTCGAGCTGGGATGTGCCTGAGCCGGAGCTTACTCTCTTTTGCAATTCCCATGGAAGCATAGAGGGATATACCATCGGAAATGATATGAGTTCGAGGAGCATCGAAGGAGAAAATCCGCTCTACCTGCCTCAAGCCAAAACCTATGAAAGATGTGCAGGCCTGGGTCCCTGTTTATATATTACGGAACATCCCATTTCGCCAGATACGCTGATACAAATGGAAATAATCAGGGCTGGCGAAAGCATGTATAAAGACGAGGTCCAGATAAGTATGATGAAAAGAAGTCATACGGAATTGGTGGGTTATTTATTTCGCGAATGCAATTTCCCCAAAGGTTGTTTCCTGATGACAGGAACCTGCCTGGTTCCTGATGAAACTTTCACCTTGCAAGAAGGAGATATGATCTATATTAAGATTGACGGTATTGGCGAATTAGTCAATAAAGTCGGAACCCGATCCTGAAATTATGAAACCACTACACGCTATAAGTTGTCTTATCTTGCTTAGTATATTTTCCTGTCAGAAAGAGGAAACTACTGCTGCAAAAGAACATCAAAAACCCAATATTCTCTTCATCATGACGGATGACCACTCATATCAAAGCTTGAGTGCCTATGATGATCGTTTTATCCAAACCCCAAATTTGGACCGGATCGGCAAAGAGGGAATCATCTTTCGAAACAGCTTTGTAAGCAATTCTATTTGTGCGCCCAGTAGAGCCGTTATGCTGACGGGTAAACACAGCCATACCAATGGACATCTTGACAATGGTACTCGCTTTGACAGCTCTCAAGTTACTTTGCCTAAGTTGCTGCAAGCGGCTGATTATCAGACAGCCATCACCGGAAAATGGCATCTGCGTTCAAAACCTACGGGCTTCGACCATTATGAGGTGCTGATTGGTCAGGGCAATTATTACAATACCGACTTTATCGAAAATGGAGAACGGAAAAGATCGGAAGGATATGTAACCGATGTGATTACGGATAAAGCCCTTTCCTGGCTGGATGGAAGAGATCAGGAAAAACCCTTTGCCCTATTCGTCCACCACAAAGCAACCCATCGGATCTGGATGCCTGATACCTCATTGCTGGATGAATTTGAAGGAGTCGAATTTGAAGTACCTGACAATTACTTTGATGACTATGAAGGAAGAGAAGCTGCCGCTGCGCATGTGATGGGAATCGATCGGGATATGGATTTGGTTTACGATTTGAAAATGCTGGATGAGGGAGGAGTACTTAAGACCAAATACCGCAAAGCCTACGAGCGTATGTACGGTCGCATGAATGAAGCCCAGAAAACAGCCTGGAATGAATATTATGATCCGATTATCAAGGATTTTCTGGCTAAAAAGAGAGTAGGGGAAGAACTGGCTCTTTGGAAATACCAACGCTACATGCAGGACTACCTCAAATGTGTCCAATCGGTAGATAATAATGTGGGTCGTCTATTGGATTATCTTGATGAAAAGGGCCTGAGCGAAAATACACTTGTGATTTATACCTCTGATCAAGGCTTTTATATGGGCGAACATGGTTGGTTTGACAAGCGCTTTATGTATGAAGAGTCCTTCCGGACTCCCTTGCTAATGAGATATCCCAAAGGTTTCCAGGCTGGAGAGATTGAGGAGTTGGTGCAAAACATCGATTATGCGCCGACTATGCTTGACTTTGCAGGGGTTGAAATCCCCGGAGATATGCAAGGCATTTCCCTCAAAGCTTTACTTCAAAAGAAAGAGGAGGATATACGCGAGGCGCTTTACTACCATTACTATGAATTCCCAAATGAGCATGGCACGAAGAAGCATTATGGCATTCGGACAGATCGCTATAAGCTGATTCATTTCTATGAGGATATTGATAGCTGGGAGCTCTACGATTTGGAAAGCGATCCCGGAGAGATGAAAAATCTGATAGGAGATCCATCGCAAGCAAGCCGTATCGCGGAACTGAAAGAGAAATTGACGGCCTTGCAGAAGGAGTATAAAGTCGAGACTTTCTAGAGGAAGTGTTGTTGTGTTTTAGTGTTGTAGTTCCCTTTTACAAACTTCAAAACTACAACACTAATACACTGATTAGCCCAAATCAATGAATTCATTCATGAAAAATTACGTTTCCCTGATTCTGATCCTGTCAGTCCTTCTCTTTTCCTGTCAGGACAAACAAGATCCGATAGACCGCTATTTCAAGGATAAAAAGGTTCTCATTCTTGGCAATAGCATTACCCAAGCGGGCTATTATGTGGATTACCTCAGCTATATCCTGGAAAAGAATTATCCGGAGCTAGAGACAGACATAATCAGCATTGGTTTATCCAGTGAAACAGTTTCTTGCCTGACGGAGCCCGATCATCCCTTTCCCCGACCTTGTTTGAAGGAAAGATTGGAGAGAGCATTGACAGAGATTCAGCCAGACGTAGTATTTGCCTGTTATGGGATGAATGATGGGATTTATCATCCCCAGTCCCATGATCGAATGCAAGCTTTTCAATCAGGTATCCAGGATTTAAGAGAAAAAGTAGCTGCCCGGGGAGCAGAATTGGTGTTAATCAGTCCTCCTCCCTTTGACAAACTCCCGATTAGGAGTCGACTTGTCGCTAAAGACGCAGCTGAATTTGGATATAAAACGCCCTTTGAGGATTACGACCAGGTCTTGGGAGATTATGTAGATTATCTCAATAGCTTGTCCGGAGAGAAACTTCAACTGATTGATCTTCATTCGAAAATGAATGAGCGAATAGCCGAAAAGAGAAAAGAAAAGGCAAATTTCAGCTATGCACAGGATGGAATACATCCCAGCAGGGAAGGACATCTACTCATGGCTCGGATAATTGCGGAATCTTTGGGAGTAAATATGGACAATACGAAAGGGCTTAAAGAAGCAGATTTCAGCAAAGATCCCCTGTTTTTGTCAATCGCATCCAAACGTGATATCCGATCTGTCGCCTGGCGGAAATATGTGGGCTATATCCGAGGAGATACGGTAAAATCTGCTTCGCCTGAGCCTATGTTGATTCTAATGGGCGGACAGTCCAACATGGTTGGACAGGGGATCTATGAAGCCCAGGAATCCTATCCAATGGATATGCATTACCTCAACTATGGGATGAATGGGAATGGGGACATCATTGTAAAGAAATTTGGACCGGAAAAAAGCCTGATCAAGGAAATGTCCACCCGAATGCCCATTCATCATCAGCCTGTATTCTTTCTGAAATATGCCATAGGAGGATCTTCCCTCCTGGATTGGGCACCTGAATATTCGGAGGAAAAGGCCAAAATCACAGGCAATGAACGCTTTGGGAATATGTTCAAAACCTTCTTCCACTACATCGATAGCATACGAAATTTACATGATCCTGAGGTCAAGGCTTTACTCTGGATGCAAGGAGAGCGGGATGCCCGTATTCCAGAAGCTGGAAAGGATTATTATGTCAATTTCAAAAAGTTTATAGAAGAAGTCAGAAAAAGACTGGGAGAAGAAAAACTTCCGATTATTTTTGCCCGGGTCAATCCGCCAATTGAAAGGTATGCGGCACTTGATATTGTAAATGAAGCCCAAAGAAGGATTGCAGATGAAATGGAGGCTGTTTATATGATCGAAACAGAAGGTTTGGCAAAGAATAAAGACGAAGTCCATTATAATACCGAAGGACAATTAGAATTAGGAAAAAGATTCGCAGAGGAATTGCTTAAACACTTAGAATAAACGTATTGGCGCTTTGGAGTACGGCGTCAATCTTCGATTCAACTCCAACACGCCAACACACCAACACGTTTTCAGATGGATATAAAATCATTGATCAACTGTTTTCAGATCAAGGGAGAGATAAAAGAAGCTCTTCCTTTTGGTAGCGGGCACATCAATGAAACTTTTCGCCTAATAAATAAAGACACCTGCGGCAAAGACTACCTGCTCCAAAAGATCAACCATCATATCTTCAAAGATGTGGATGGGATGATGAACAATATCCATTTGGTTTGTCAGCATCTTGAGGAGGTTTTTGCTAAAGAGAGTGATCAGGAAAGTCTGGAAGTAATCTTAAGTATAAAGGGCAAACCCTTTGTCAGAGATTCAGAAGGATGTTATTGGCGAATGTTTGATTTCAAAAGTGAACTGATTTCCTATGATATTGCAGAAACCCCTGAACAAATATTTGAAGGAGCCCGTTCCTTTGGGATATTTATGCGAAGCCTGGCGGATTTTCCGGTTGAAAAGCTGGTTGATACCATTCCTGATTTTCATCATGTCGGCTTTCGAATAAGAAATCTTAGGGTAGCTGTTGAGGAGGATAAAGTGAATAGGGTAAAGGAATGTAAAGAGCTCATTGATTATGCTTTTTCGGTTACAGAAAGTGTATCCCGAATTCAGAAGGCAGGAGAGCAAGGGCTCATACCCATGCGGGTTACCCACAATGATACCAAATTCAATAATGTGCTTCTGACGAAAAGAGGTAAGGGTCGATGTGTTATCGATCTGGATACAGTCATGCCGGGCTATGTGCATTATGATTTTGGAGATGGAATCAGAACCACAGTCTGCACCGCTCCGGAAGATGAAGAAGATTTGGAAAAGATAGTGTTGGATATGGAACGCTTTGAAGCTTTCGCTGCTGGTTTTTTAGCTGAGACTCGGGAAAGTTTAGGCGAAAAGGAAATCGAATTGCTGGCAGTTTCCGGGGCTTTATTTGCTTACTTGATGGGCATTCGATTCCTCACTGATTACCTAGAGGGAGACATTTATTATAAAACCCACTTCGCCGGCCAAAATCTTCAGCGCGCAAAGGCCCAATTATACCTTTGTAAGCGTATATTAGCCGAGGAAAAAGAACTCACAGAGATTATTCAAAAATATATATAAAGAAATCTACACATGGATCTACTTGGTACTCAATTCATAGGCAATCAGACTTCCCAAAAAAGTAGTCAGCAATTCTATGGAATAAATCCCAAAAGCGGAGAAAATTTAGCAACGGCATTTTCAGAAGCTACAGAAAGTGAAGTGGATGAAGCCGTAAAAGCTGCTGAGAAAGCTTTTCCTGCCTATCGCAATATTCAGCCGGAAGCAAGGGCCAAATTCCTCGAACAAATAGCAGATGAAATTTTAGCATTAGGAGATACTTTGGTTGAGCGGGCAATGGCCGAAACAGCGCTACCACAAGGTCGTATTCAGGGAGAGAGAGGAAGAACGATGAACCAAATGAAACTCTTTGCAAAGCTTGTTAGAGAAGGTTCATGGGTAGATGCCAGAATAGAAACAGCAATTCCTGATCGCCAGCCTATTCCTAAAGCTGATATTCGCCATATGATGCGCCCTTTGGGACCTGTAGGAGTATTTGGCGCCAGCAATTTCCCCTTAGCCTTTTCAGTAGCGGGTGGAGATACAGCTTCTGCATTGGCGGCCGGCTGCACAGTTGTTGTAAAAGGTCATCCTGCACATCCCGGCACTTCAGAATTGGTGGCAAGAGCGATTATTTCTGCAGCCCAGAAAACAGGTATGCCGGAAGGTGTATTTTCTATGGTTCAGGGAGCAAGTCATGAAGTAGGGGGCTATTTGGTAAAACATCCCTTGATCCATGCCATTGGATTTACGGGTTCATTTAGAGGAGGAAAGGCTTTGTTTGATATAGCGAATCAAAGAGAGGTTCCTATTCCCGTTTTTGCAGAAATGGGAAGTACGAATCCTGTATTTCTTTTGCCAGGAGCAATAGAAGCCCAGGCAGAAAATATCGCTAAATCGCTGGCGGGTTCTATCAATCTGGGGGTAGGACAATTTTGTACCAATCCCGGCCTGGTATTCCTGCCCGATAATACGCGCACCGAAGTCTTCAAAAATGAATTGGTAGCCAGTATTTCAGATATAGAAGCCGGAACTATGTTGACGTCTGGAATTAAATCGGCTTACGAAAAGGGCGCAAATGCCCTGGCAGGAGAAAGCAAGATTTCAACCTTGGCAACAGGCAAAGAAACGGCAACGACAGCAGGAGTAAAGTCCCAGGTATTCTTCACCCAAATGAATGATTTTCATGGGAAACAGGAATGGGCAGAAGAAGTATTTGGTCCTTCAAGTTTGCTGGTCCAAAGTTCCTCCAAAGAGGAAATGATGGAAGCTGCCCGAAATCTGGAAGGGCACTTGACTGCAACGGTTCATGGTACAGAGGAAGACTTCAGAAAATATGCAGACCTCTTTGCTTTATTGGAAAGGAAAGTCGGCCGTCTCATTGTCAATGGATATCCGACAGGCGTAGAGGTTTGTCATGCTATGGTTCATGGGGGACCCTATCCAGCAACTACTGCACCTCAAAGTACTTCCGTAGGAACCAATGCCATCAATCGATTTGCCAGACCGGTTTGTTATCAGGATTTTCCTGATTTCCTCTTACCCGATGCCTTGAAAAGTGCTAATCCGCTTGGCATTTGGCGAATGACCAATGGGGAAATGAGCAAAGATTAACTTTAAGTATAAGCAAGTTCAAGATTCATTGCCGCTCCCTCTAAGGATTTGGTTAAAGGCTAGGAATGGAAGACTTGCTTAAAAATCCCGATGATCTGTAGCTGCCTTTTTGTGAAAAGAAGGTACAGAGATACAGAAAAGAAAATGTCCTGCCTTAAAAAGCAGGAGAAAGCTATATAAAACTACTACTATGCACGCTTGGAAAAATGATTCAGAGCTCATCCTGCTTATGAAGGAGAAATTATTCTCTGCCGTAATCGGAGATGTAATGGATAAATTGGGCCTCCTTCATCAATTTCTCAGTCCTAAAATCCAGCCTTTACGTTCAGACATGCGTTTGGTCGGGCGTGCTATGCCAGTACTGGAAGCGGATTGTTTCGAAGAAATTTCCTCTGCTTCTGTCAACCCAATTATGCAAAAATCTTTTGGCTTGATGCTGGAGGCACTGGATGACCTCAAAAGGCATGAGGTATATATCTGTACGGGATCTTCTCCGACTTATGCTTTGTGGGGCGAACTCATGAGCACAAGGGCACTCAAACTAGGTGCAGCAGGTGCCGTCCTGGATGGCTATGTCCGAGATACAAATGGCATATTAGATCTTAATTTCCCAACTTTTTCCTATGGCAGTTATGCACAAGACCAGGGGCCGAGAGGCAAGGTGATTGACTTCCGGGTTCCAATTGAAATGAATGGAGTTAAGATCAAGCCAGGGGATTTGGTCTTTGGAGATCGGGATGGAGTATGCATCATTCCGCAAGAGGCTGAGGAAGAAATCATTCGACTCGCTATCGAGAAAGCAGAAGGGGAGAAGTTGGTGCAAAAAGCCATCATCAATGGAATGGGAGCTGTTGAAGCGTTTAAAAAATTTGGCATCATGTAATCGCTCATAAACAAAACAACATGAACTTAGCTAATCAAAGTGTACTTGTCACAGGCGGAGCAGGATGGGGAGTGGGAGGAGGAGTTTGCGAGGTGCTTGCCGAAATGGGAGCAAGACTCATCATCAATGATGTAGATGCTGAGAAAGCTCAAGAAGCTGCAAAAAAATATCCCAATGCCCTCGCCATTGTAGCTGATATCAGCAAAGATGAGGAAGTGGATGCCATGTTTGCTCAAATAGCAGCTGAGGTGGGTACCATCACAGCTTTGGTAAATAATGCGGGAGTTGGTTTAAGTAAGAAAGCACATCTGGCTGAACCTGAGGACTTTGACAGATTATATAGTATCGATATCCGAGCCGTATGGTATGTTTCTCGAGCTTTTGTGCGGCAATTGATAGGAAAAGGCAAAAGAGCTAGCATCGTCAATATTTCTTCCGTCCATGCTTATTCCACCCAACCGGGTTTTGCGATTTACTGTAGTGCTAAAAATGCAGTTGAAGGTTTGACCAAAGGAATGGCTTATGAACTCGGCAAGGAAGGTATACGGGTAAATGCGCTAGGGCCAGGTCTGGTTCATGCAGAGCAGAATTATGAGCTGATCAAGAACTGGAACGAAGACCCCGATCAGTATCTATCCGATTTTGTCAATTATCAGCAAGCCATTCCTGAACCTATTCTTCCGAGACACTGCGGAAATGTGGCTGCCTTCCTTATATCTGAAATGAGCGCATCCGTAACAGGACAAACCTTATATGTGGATGCCGGAACGACCATTATGCTGCATAATCGAGATTTCATTGAAGGAAAATAATCATGCACCTATGAAGATAAAGCGCTTCAATTGCTATGAGGTCATTGTTCCTGCTCATCCAGGCAGTATTCAAAGCAAGACCATCAACAAACCCTTGCATAAACTGCCAGTAGGCGCTAAATCCGGCTGGAGTTTGCAGTTTGATGAACTTCCCAAGCTGATCCTTAGGATGGAATTGGATAATGGAATTGTCGGTTGGGGAGAATTGTACCGGGATCATAATTGGAAGCAGCTAGAAAGTATCATAGATATTTTGCTTGGACAGGATATCCGAAATTTAAGCTTACAGAAACTTCCCTTTACTTTTTGCCGGGAATACGATGGTTTTGAATGCGCGATTTGGGATGCTTATGCAAAGGCCCATAATTTGAGGGTCGTTGATCTACTGGGAGGGCCTGTGCAAGAGAAGATTCGTGTAGGAGCCTGGTCCAGTCATCGGGAGTTAGGGGAAATTGGAGATTTGGCGAAAGGCTTTGCGGAGCAAGGCTATGACTGTGTGAAATTCAAAACAGATTTGGACGATGATGTAGAAGCCTGGTGTAAAGCGATACATGAAGCAGCTCCTGGCATGCAGGTCATACTCGACCCCAATGAACGTTGGCTATATCCGGGAGAAGTGCGTAAGCGAGCTGCTGCTTTGGCAGAGGTGGGCAATGTGCTTTGTCTGGAAGATCCCTTACCCAGATGGATGTTGGACGAATATGCAAGATTGCGCAATTTTAGCTCGGTTCCCATTGTCCTGCACGTTTCATTGCCCTACATCCTTCACGGCCAAAGAATCAAAGACAGCATACAAACCATTCAACATGCAGCTGTTGACGGTTTCAACTTCAATGGCGGTCTGGCCAACTTCCAAAGACTCGACCATATTGCCCATGCAGCAGGTCTTCCTTCCTGGCATGGATCGGAGATAGACCTGGGAATTCTTGAAGCCATGTATGTGCATTCCTGTGCGGCAGCAGAATCTTGTATTTGGCCTGGAGATATATTTGGTCGATTGATACGTAGCCATGATTTGTTGAAAGAACCCCTGAAAATAGAGCCTCCCTATGTCTATCTCCCGGAAGGGAAAGGATTAGGAGTTGAACCCGATATGGATGCTATCAGACATTACCTTCAAACTGAAAAAGAATATTCATGAGTTTTTACCAAAACCCCTTTCCCCAATCAGATCCCGATCGCTACCAAATATGGCATATGTTGGTAGAAAGAGACATCATTGCCTTTTGTAAAGAAAGTTGGGAAATGGTCGCTGATGATTTTATCCCTGAAAATTTTGTGGGAATTGATGCCGGGGGAAAACACAATCCTGATAGCTGGAAAATCAGTTTCCCAACTTTAGAAGCCTATAAAACTGAATGGCTAAAGCAGGCAAAAGATTTTGGCCAGGAAGAATGGGCTGAAGATCCGGAGAAAGCCCTGTATGAGGCAACCCAAATGCGAGATATTGAAATTCAGGGAGCGGTAGCTCTCATTCATAAAAAATTTGATGGCTATATCAGTAAAAAAGATGGGAGTAAAACTCGCTTGAACTGGCAAACCCTGTATAGATGCATCAAAGAAGAAGGGAAATGGAAAATTGCAGGATTCACCGGTTATATGCCATATCCTATGGGATGGGAACAAAACTCTCCTTTACCAGGTATTCAAACTCCGGAAGGAGCTTCCCAGCATATAACTGCGGGACCTTATTCTCCTGTATTGGAAGTAAATCCGGGAAAATTGGTTGTCATATCAGGACAGGCTGCTATTGACCCCTCAGGGACTGTAATAGGAGAGGATATTGAAACCCAGGCACATGCTACCCTGGAAAATTGTCGAAAGCAATTGGAGACAGCAGGCATTGGGCTCGATGATGTATTTAAGGTGAATGTATACCTGACGGACCTGGACAATTGGCCTCGATTCAACGAAGTCTATAAAACCTACTTTCGTACTCCTCTCCCGGTCCGAACGGCTGTTCAGACTCCGCTGCTAATGACTCTTTTAGTTGAAATTGAAATGTGGGCTTTAAAGAAATAATATGTATTGGGATCAATTGACTACCTATGAGATCGATAAACTGGATCGGCGGATTCCGGTGATCATGTCAGTTTCAGCTACTGAGCAGCATGGGGCTCATTTGCCTTTGGCAACTGATCGTATGATCGGAGAGCATTTCTGCCAACTTTTACATACTGCCATACCAGATAAGGTGCTTATTCTTCCGATGATTCAGATTGGCTGTTCTGAGCATCATCTGGATTTCGCAGGTTCACTATCAGTGCCTCATGAAACTTTGCTGGCACAATTGAAAGGCATTGCGAGCTCTGTAGTTCGCCATGGTTTCAAAAACCTGATTCTCCTGAACAGCCATGGCGGTAATCAGGCAATAGGACAGAGTTTCTTTGAAATATTTGGGCATAGAAATCCGGATATCAATCTGGTGTTTGCTACCTGGTGGAAATTGGCGATAGAAGAATTGAAAGCGCTCAATGAATCGGGGCGGGGAGGAGCTGGCCATGCCGGAGAATTCGAAACCTCTCTGATGCTGCAAATTGCTCCTGAGCTGGTCCATTTGGATAAGGTAAAACCCAAAGAAAATCAGCCAACTTTTGATTGGGCAGAAGGAGATATGATTTATGGATCACAAGCTTCCTTTTTTCGCAGCATGAAGCAAATGACTCCGGGAGGCGTTTATGGTGATCCATCTTTCGCCAGTAAAGCAAAAGGAGAGAAAATCAGCAAACTCATCTTGGAAAAACTCAAAATCATTGTTTCAAGCCTCTATACCAGCTGATTGGATATTTGAATCTTTAGACCGATCTTAAGTACTGAGCTACATCCTTTACTATGAAATACCTACTCCTGCTATTCCTGCCATTTCTTGCCTGTGAGGAAATCGATCCCAATGTCTATCTGGTCAAAAAGACAGAAGCCAAAGGGGTTTTGCTTAGCGGCCGGGGCGACGATCCTCTCTGGGGAGAAGCCAATAGTCTGACAAATTTCTCTTACCCCTGGCGAGAAGAAGCAGCACCGGAGACAGAATTTCGTGCCCTCTGGAATGAGGACTATTTCTTTTTCCGGTATAATGCCCAGGATCCGGATATAATCACCCAAATGGATAGCAGTCTTTCTCTTGAAATGCAGGCAGTAGCTTCAGATCGGGTAGAGATTTTTTTCAAATCAGATGATGAGATGAATCCCTACTATTCACTCGAAATGGATGCGCTTGGGAGGATGTACGACTCTGAAGGCAGATACCATCGAAATATTGATTCAGATTGGAATTGGCCGGAAGGTGGGATACAGATTTATGCCTCTCTTTATAAAGGAGGATATATCCTGGAAGGAGCAATAAGTATCAAATCACTGGAGATGCTGGGAATGAAAGATGGGAATATATTAAAAGCCGGCTTGTATCGGGGTGAATATGTAAAGGAAGAGGAGGAAATTAAGGTGAAATGGATTTCCTGGATCATGCCTGATTCTGAAACCCCTGATTTTCATATTCCATCCTCTTTTGGAACAATTAAGTTGTTGGAATAGACGGATTTAGCTTTCTGTTTTTGATCCAATACTTAATCCCTGATGAGCAATTTTAATGTCTATATTGACGGAAGTATTTTAGTCCTCTATATCATCGGTACTTTGACGCTTGGTATATGGGTCAGAAAGTACGTTCAAAATGTAAATGACTATTTACTTGCAGGTCGGAAAGTTGATCTGTATTTGGGGATCGCTTCTTTGGCGGCTACTGAGTTTGGAATCGTAAGTTGTATGGCCAATGCCGAACTTGGATACAAATACGGTTTCGCAGGGATCACTCCGGGTATTGCTCTGGCTTTGGCGATGTTTGTGGTAGGCTGGACAGGCTTCTGCATAAAACCGCTCAGAGAGCAGGGAGTTATAACCATCCCCGAGTTATTTGAACAGAAATTTGGCAGCAAGGTTCGCTGGGCCAGTGGTCTGGTCATTGTTTTGGGAGGATTACTAAATATGGGAGTATTTCTCAGAATGGGAGGAGATTTCCTAACCCTGGTTCTGGGAATAGATACAGCCTATCTGGAAATATTGATGACGGCATTGCTCTTGATAGTAGCTGTTTATACTATACTCGGAGGAATGCTGTCTGTACTGGTTACAGATTATCTGCAATTCATTATGATGAATATCGGCTTGATCTCCGTAAGCCTCTTATTCATTTTTGGATTTGGGTGGGAAAATCTGGTCTTGCATTTAGAAGAAAGCTATGGAGCCCCAGCCTTCAATCCCTTTGTTGATGGACAGTATGGTTGGGATAGAGTTATACTTGATTTTCTTGTTGCCTTTGCAGTGATCCTTACCTGGCAAACCATTATTGCAAGGGTATTGGCAGCGAAAAATGCCAAAATAGCCCAGAAAATCTATATTGGAACTGCTCCTTACTGGATCGTTCGTTTTGCTCTGCCCGCAGTCTTTGGGATAGCTGCCTTTTACTACTTTTCCGAGCTCGGAGAATTACCAGAAAAGGATATTCTGGCAATGCCTCAGCTGATTGCAGCTAAAGTTCCTATAGGCTTATTGGGAATTGTTGTTGCTGCTATGTTAGCTGCCGATATGTCAACCAATTCTTCTTATCTATTAGCCTGGAGCTCTGTTATTTACAATGACATACTTCAACCTTTTCACAAAAATCAGTGGTCGGAAAAAAAGAGCCTTTATGTAAACCGTATGTTGGTCGCTGGCATAGGGATTTTTCTACTTCTCTATGGATTGTGGTATCCTCTAAAAGGAGATCTATGGGTATATATGCAGGTTACGGGCACGATTTATTTGGCGAGTATGTCAGTAATTTTGATTGCTGCTTGCTATTGGGATAAAGCAAATAATTGGGGGGCGATGGCTGCCATCTTTGTTGGAAGTATTATTCCGATCAGTTTTCTGCTTTTGCAGCAAATGGAAAGCACTTCAGACTTGGCCGAACAAATAGGCCCATATAAATCCGGGATTGCTACCTATCTTCTGACGGCCCTGGCAATGATTGCTGCTTCCCACGCAAAAAGACGATTCGGAAAACAAACAGAATAATAAGTGCAGATATGAAAATATTTTGGCTCCTTCTTATTGCATCCAGCCTCATTTGGTATATCCTGGCTACAGGAATAGTAGCTGTAGGAGGATTTAAAAATATTCGTTCACTCTTGAAGCAGAAGAAAAACTAAATACACGGAATTCACAGGCATAAATATTGAATCAATGAATGCTACTACTTTCCTGCCATATCTTTTAGGAATCGCTTGTTCCTTTCTCAGTCTGAGTATCAAGGCTCAGGATGCAAAAATTACGGAAGAAGTTCGAACGCTTAAGACCTATCCTTTTTCAGACCCTGATCCTATTCCCATTCTGACCTCCAATCCCAAAATTTATCCCTATCACAAATACGAGGGCTATAGTTCAGAGGCTGTAGATAAAGAATGGAAGGTGGTAAAACTGGAGAATGATCTGGTCGAAGTTTATGTCCTTCCAGAAGTGGGAGGTAAGGTATGGGGAGCAATCGACAAAACCACAGGAGAAGAATTTATCTACCGAAATGAAGTGATGAAATTTCGCAATATTTCTATGCGTGGCCCCTGGACATCCGGCGGAATAGAATTCAATTTCGGCATAATCGGGCATCATCCTTCAACGGCTACTCCTGTGGACTATGTGATGCAAGAACACCCAGATGGCAGTGTTAGTTGTACCGTCGGCAATATCGACTTACCCTCACGTACTCAATGGCGTGTGCAGATTATTTTACCCAAAGATAAAGCCCTCTTTGAAACCAAAGTTCATTGGTACAATCCCAGTCCAATTAGCCAGGCTTATTACAATTGGATGACGGCTGCTGCTCCTGCAAGAGAGGATTTTGAATTCTACACACCAGGAGATCAATACCTGACACATCCCGGAGAAGCCAAATCATGGCCCTATGATGCCATGGGAAGAGATTTGTCAAAGTATAAGGAAAATGCCTTTGGGCCTAGTAAGTCTTATCATGTTGTGGGCGAATTCAATGACTTTTTTGGCGGTTACTACCATGATGCCGGATATGGCTTTGGGCATTGGGGAGAATATGAAGCTATCCCCGGACAAAAATTGTGGTTGTGGGCTTTGTCTCGTTCCGGAGGCATTTGGGAAGACCTGCTCACTGATACGGATGGACAGTATATCGAATTCCAGGCAGGCCGCCTCTTTGTTCAGTATTCCCCTGGCGCTCATGTCAATCCTGTCACCCAGGCAAACTTTGAGGCACACGGACACGATATCTGGTCGGAACTTTGGTTTCCGGTAAAAGAACTCGGAGGCCTGTCTGATGTATCAGAACATGCTGCTATGGCAGTAAGTGTAGAAAAGGGGATGCTGAATATCGCTTTACACCCTTTCCAGGATTCTGAAGCCAATTTATCTGTGCTACAAAATGGGAATATTCTGAAATCACAAAAACTAAAACTTAAAGCAATGGAGGTCTTCAAGCAATCCTTTAAGCTGGAAGGAGAAGACTTTGAAATTAAGCTGCCAGAATGGGATCTACATTACACCCGTGATCCTGATGATAGACTGATAGAGCGTTCTTTTGATAGTGATAAGGATCGCCCGGTCCTTAATTCTGTTGAGCGACTCTATAGACAAGGAATGGAAGAGATGAAATATCGAAACTTCTCCTTAGCCAAAGAGAAGTTTCACAAAGCTTTAGAACTTGAAGGGCAGCACATAGGAACTCATCTGGCTATGGCAGAGCTCAATTTCCGTAGTGCATCTTATAAGAAAGCCTTGAAGCATATTCACAAGGTGTTGAAAATTGACACTTATCATCCAGAGGCCAATTACCTGGCGGGAATTACTTATCGGGCAAAAGGAGACAAACTCAATGCAAAGGAAGCTTTTGGATGGGCTGCTCGATCCCTGGCATTTCGGTCAAATGCCTATGCACAAATGGCCGAAATATACCTCAGCGAAGGAAAGCATAAAAAGGCCACAAGCTATGCAGGGAAATCCCTGGACTTTAACCGCTACAATATTCATGCATGGGAAGTGCTGGCAATTTTGGCTCGAAAGGAAGGAAATAATGAGTTACTGAAAACAAGCCATCAACAAATTCAGGATATGGATCCACTCAATCATTTCCTGGCTTTTGAAAGTTTCCTCAATAATCCTAATGAAATGGCAAGGGAGAGATTCCTGAAAAAGCATCGATCAGAATTGCGCTATCAGACCTTTCTGGAATTAGCGATCAATTACTGGAACAAGGGACAGTTGGAAGAGTGCAAACAGCTATTGGCTTTGGCGCCTGATCATCCGATGATCCATCTATGGAGAGCTTTTCTGGGAGTAGAAGGAGAATCAGAGAAGATAGAGCGTGCTGATCCTGCTCTGGTATTTCCCTATAGGAGAGAAAGTTTAAACGCCTTGAGGTGGATGAATGAGCAAAGCACGCATTGGAAATCTCGTTATTATTTGGCCTTGAATCTATGGGGTCTGGGCAGGGGAGAAAAAGCTGCTGATCTCTTGGAAGGCATAGATGCTAGAGAATCGCGGATCAATTTTGCTCCCTTTTATCAAAGTCGAGCTCATATCCTGAAAGAAGTGAGAGATAAAGACGCGTATGTGGATTTGGAAAGGGCCTTTGAAGTAGGTAAAGAAGATTGGAGAAACTGGAGGAGCTTAAACCTTTACTTGAAGCAAAATAAACCGGCTGATGAAGCCCTAAAAATGGCGGATAGAGCCCATAGAGAGTTTCCGAATAATTATGCAGTAGGAATGGATTATGCGGAAGCTTTGATCAATTCGGGCTTGTATCAACAGGCCATTGCACAATTGAAAAGCCTGCAGGTACTTCCTTTTGAAGGAGCATCCGCAGGCAGAAGACTCTATGAGCGAGCACATCATTATGCCGCATGGGAACTGCTTGAAAAGAAAGGCCATAAAAAGGCGGCAAAAGTCGCTTTTGAAAAAGCAATAAAAATACTGCTTGATTCTAAACAATGGCCGGAGAATCTGGGCGTTGGTAAGCCCTTTGATCCGGATGAAAGAATCTCCGACTACCTCCTGGGATATGCCTATGAGAGCCTAGGCAAAGAAAAAGAAGCCAAGGCTCATTGGGAAGCTTGCGCAGCCTATGCGATGCAGCATCCTGAGCGTTCAAACATCCATAATCTCACCTCTTTAGTAGCTTTGAGAAAGCTGGGTAAAGAAAAAGAGGCTATGCAATTGCTTGATAATCTGCTCAATAGTACACATGGAAAGAGCGTTTCTACTCGCTGGATAGCAGCAAGTTTCGTGGGTGATGATAGAAAAGCTAAGGAGATTAGCAGAGTCAATTCGCTATTTGCGAATAGCGAATTGGTCTTGTTCTTAGAGAAAATTACTCAGCTTTAAGCAAATCCTTCACACTATCAGCTAGAGGAATCCCTTTTGTAAGCAAGGGATCAGCCTCCGGTTGGCCATAAACGATTTTGGCTGGCACGACTCCTGCCCAAATGGGGAGCTCGTAATCCGGCTTATCATCGCCCGGTCCACCTGTTCTGATCTTGGCTGAGGCCGTATCTATGTCTACCCTCAATACTGTGGTTGCTTTCAGTTCATTCGCTTTAGGCCCACGGCTTTCTTCCCATCGACCTTCAAGTATTTGTTCAGATACAATGCGAAGTCCTTCTTCTTTTTCTTCCCCTTCCACCAAATGGGCTGTACCGAATACAACAGCTGAGCGATAATTCATGGAATGGTGAAAAGCAGACCTGGCCAATACCAGCCCATCAAAATGGGTAACCGTAATACAAACCGGGATTCCTTCTGAAAGATTTACCATCATCCGACTGGTACTAGCCCCATGCAGATAAATGGTATCTCCTTTTCTCCCATAAGAAGTTGGAATCACATAAGGTTGTCCATCTACCACAAATCCGATATGACAAAGGAAACTTGCATCCAGGATTTGATGGACAGTTTCGCGGTCATAATGCCCGCGTTTGGGGATTCGCTTTACTTTATTTCTACTATCAATTGAATAAGAATCAGACATATTATTTGAATTCTTAGAGTGGCTGATTTGCAATTATGAAGTAAAGCTAATAGATTTCCGGTACCCTCACGTATGCCAGTTTTTATAACTTAGATAGTCCGGATATGCTGCCTTATAAAAATCTTATCAAATTAGATCGGAACTCCAATCATCCGGTTTTCCTTCAGATTGTCAATCAATTGATCCTGATTATTCAGCGAGGTCAATTGCAGCCTTCTGCTAAGCTTCCCGGCTCCAGAAGTCTTTCTCAAAGCCTCAATGTCCACCGCAATACAGTTGTAAAGGCCCTCGAGGAATTACAAGCTATAGGTTGGATAGAGATCATTCCTAATAAAGGCGCCTTCGTGGTTGAAAGCCTGCCTGTTTCCACTCCTAGTAATTGGCAGGAAGGGGATACATATGAAGGTTCAGGGAAAGAAGCATTTTCATTCTATGAATACCCGGAACTTTCGGCACCTTATTCCTTTGAGCATCCTCTTTCTTTTGACGATGGTCTTCCCGACATCAGGCTTGCACCTATAGATGAATTGGCCAGGGCTTATGCGCGCAATATGAGGCACTTAGCTCATAAGAAAAGACTGACCTATACGGATGCAGCTGGTAACAAAAAGCTGAAAGAGCATTTGGTGAAACTTTTGAATGAAAGCAGGGGCCTAAATATAGATGAAGAAAACATCATGATTACCCGGGGGACGATTATGGCCATTCACTTATCTATTTTGGTTAGTGTCAGGAAGGGAGATAAAGTGATTGTAGGAGAAAGCAATTACCAAACGGCAAATACCATTCTCACACATTTCGGAGCAGAATTGAGGAAAGTGCCTGTGGATGAAAATGGCTTGCAAACGGAGGCTATAGAAGAGCTTTGTCGGAAGGAAAAAATCCGGGCCATTTACCTAACCTCCCATCACCATCATCCAACGACCGTCACCCTTAGTCCTGAGCGAAGAATTCAACTACTAAGTCTGGCAGAGCGATTCAACTTCCTCATTTTAGAGGACGATTATGACTATGACTACCATTATAAAAACACCCCGATTCTTCCCCTGGCCAGTGCCGAACAAAAAGATCGGGTTTTGTATTTGGGATCTTTCACCAAAGTATTGGCTCCAGCTTTTCGGGTGGGGTATTTGGTGGCTCCCAAACGGGTAATTAAAGAACTTCCCAAATTGAGACGCCTTATAGACCGCCAAGGGGATATCGTGCTAGAGCAAAGCATGGGAGATCTGATCGAAGACGGAAGTTTGCGGAGACATTTGCGGAAATCATGGAAACTATATAAGGAAAGAAGGGATTATGCCTGCCAGATTCTGGAAGAGGAATTTTCTGACTATCTCAGTTTTAGAAAACCGGCGGGTGGTATGGCGATATGGACCAAGTTTGATAAGAAACTCAATTTGATAGAACTGAGTAAAGACTTGTTGGAACGCGGACTCTTTCTATCCAGCGGAACCATCTTCAATGAAATCGGGAAAAAACAAAATGCTTGTCGCTTGGGATTTGCTTCTCTAACTAAAAAGGAATTAGATCAGGCCTTTGGAATCCTGAGAGATGGAATACAAGCCAAACTTTCTTAGAAATTATGTTCTTTGATGAAGGCCAGAATCTCAGATACATAGCCAAACGCCAAAGCGGTAACGGTATCCGCCGCTCCATAATAAATGGCTAGTTTATCTCCCTCTTGCAAGGCTGCACAAGGGAAGACTACATTGGGAACATCGCCAGTCAATTCATATAATTCTGCAGGGGCGAGTAAATAACGTCGGCTACGGTAGAGGACCTTTGAGGGATCTTCCAAATCGAGGATGGCCGCTCCCATCGAATATCTATACCCATTGGCAGTATTGATCACTCCATGGTAAATAAAGAGCCAACCTTCTTCTGTGTAAATGGGAACCGGACCCGCTCCAATTTTTAAACTCTGCCATCCACTTTCCTCAAACGGACTAACCTGCATGACCATTCGATGCTCTCCCCAATATTTCATGTCAGGACTATAACTCAGAAAGATATCTCCAAAAGGGGTATGTCCATTATCACTGGGTCGACTGATCAAAGCATATTTTCCCTGTATTTTCTGAGGAAAAAGAACACCATTTCGGTTAAATGGCAAAAGGGCATTTTCGCATTGATGAAAAGTCTTGAAGTCATAGGTATACGCAATGCCGATAGTAGGACCATAGTACCCATTGCACCAGCTCACCCAATATTTATCGTCAATCTTGCAGACCCTTGGATCGTATTTATAACTGGAGTGGAGAATCTCCGGATGGTCTGATTGCATTTGGATAGGGGTATCCTCAATTTCCCAATTGAGCCCTTCTTTACTAAATCCTGCATGGATATTCATCTGGACACTGCGATTATCACAGCGAAAAACTCCTGCAAATCCTTCTCCGAATGGAACGACTGCACTATTGAAGATGCTATTCGAACTAGGTATATGATATCGGCCGATAACCGGATTTTGGGAGTATCTCCACAAAATATCGCCGAATCCCTCCGGCCGATCTTCCCAGGGAATGTTAATATCCATATTTATGCATACTTTTAAGGAAAATTCCTTGCTACTACATGAGCCTACATCCGATCGATATAAGCATAATCCTTGCCTACCTGATTTTCACTATCTTCATTGGCTTTTGGATTTCGAAGAAAGCTTCCAAAAATCTAAATTCCTATTTTTTAGGGGATAATCAAATAAAATGGTATTTCCTGGGCCTTTCAAACGCATCGGGAATGTTTGATATCTCAGGGACTATGTGGACAGTCACCATCCTTTTTGTCTATGGATTAAAAAGTGCATGGATTCCCTGGCTTTGGCCCGTCTGGAATCAGGTATTTGTCATGGTCTTCCTTGCCGTCTGGCTGCGAAGGTCCAATGTCATGACAGGAGCCCAATGGATCACCCATCGCTTTGGTGAAGAACGAGGAGCTCGACTTTCACACATTATCGTTACCGTATTTGCAATCATAAGTGTCTTTGGATTCATCGCCTATTTCTTTGTCGGAATTGGGAAGTTCGCCGAAATATTTTTCCCCTGGGATCTGTCTTTTAGTCTGGCTTCTTTAAATTTTAGTTCGGCAGAATCCTATGCGATGCTCATTATCGCTATTACCACTTTGTATGTCATCAAAGGGGGAATGTATAGCGTGGTACTTACCGAGGTGATACAGTTTGTAATTATGACCATCTCCTGTCTGGTGATTGCCTATATCGCTTTTACAAGTGTGAGTGCTGATCAAATTTCAGAAGCAGTTCCCGCAGGTTGGAAAGAACTATTTTTTGGTTGGGAGCTTAACCTGGATTGGACAGGATACCTGGATTCTGTCAATGATAAAATTGATCAGGATGGCTTCGAATTGATTGGCTATCTGGTCATGATGATGATATTCAAAGGCATCTTTGCCAGTCTGGCAGGTCCAGTACCGAGTTATGACATGCAAAGAATTCTTTCAACTCGTACGCCCTCAGAGGCTGCTAAAATGAGTGGGCTTACCATGTTGGTTTTGTATTTCCCGCGATACTTGATGGTTACAGGTTTTACCGTACTCGCACTGGTTTTCCTGATCCCTGAATTTGAGGCTATGGGGAGTAATATCGATTTTGAAACCGTACTTCCCCTCGCAATTGAGAGATTCGTTCCAGTAGGATTCAAAGGTTTATTGCTAGCTGGATTATTGGCGGCCTTCATGAGTACTTTTGCCGCCTTTATCAATTCTGCTCCGGCTTATGTGGTAAATGATTTATATAAAAAGTACATCAATCCCCATGCTTCCGACAAAACCTATGTTCGCTATAGTTATATCTCTTCTCTTATCCTGGTTGTAATAGGGGTATTTGGCGGATTTTTTGCCGATTCGATTAATGCACTGACCGTTTGGATTACTTCAGCTCTCTATGGAGGGTATGCTGCCGCAAATGTATTGAAGTGGATTTGGTGGCGATTCAATGGCTTTGGATATTTTCTCGGCATGTTGGCGGGATTGATAGCCGCTACTTTTGTCCCTGGTTTGTTTCCGGATACCTCTGCTATTTATCTTTTCCCCATTATCCTTGCCTTCTCATTCGGTGGATGTATCCTTGGTACTTTTATTAGTCCTCCCGATAATCGTGAAGTACTTAAAAGCTTCTACAAACAAACCCGACCCTGGGGATTTTGGAACCCCATTATTGAGGACCTCAAAAGAGATGATCCTGGCTTTGAACCAAATAATGACCTTGGCAGAGATTCTTTAAATGTGATTGTCGGTATAATCTGGCAAATGACATTAACCATTATGCCAATCTATATTATGATCAAGGAATTTGGACCTTTCTGGATAGCCTTTCTGGTATTCCTGCTGGGAACATATTTCCTCAAAGTAAATTGGTATGACCATTTACATAAAGCAGATTTGAGTCTGATAGAAGAGAAAAAATCAAAGGTTTAAAAAACCGTCTATATACATTACACTACACTGCACATGAAAAAAATAGCTATTCTCATTGCAGGATTGATCACTTTATCAATCTTTAGTTCATGCAATGAAGAGAAGAAATTAGAAAGATTTACTTACCCCAGAAAAGTATTGAAACTAGAGGATAGTAGAGCTGCTGAAATCGCAGAAGAGATCCGAGGAGAAGTTGCCGCCGAAATTGCAGACGGATTGGAACTGAGTCTATGGGCATCTGATTCTTTGATGACAGACCCTATCGCAATTAGTATCGATGATAAGGGCAGAATCTTTTACAGCAAAGCTAACCGCCTTACAAATTCTGAGTTTGACATTCGTGGACATAGAGATTGGATGACGCAATCCATTTCCTGGCAGAGTGTGGAAGACCGGAGAAAATTCCTAAGGGAAACATTCGCCGAAGAAAATGAACAGGGCAAAAGATTTCTCAAAGATCTCAACCAGGATAGTACCCTTGATTGGCGAGACCTTACCGTAGAAAAGGAACAAATATGGTTTGTGGAAGATTCCTCCGGAGACGGAATTGCGGATCGAGCACAAATGTATATCGAAGATTTCCATGAAGAGATAACCGATTTGGCAAATGGAGTAGAAGTTTTTGATGGGAAAGTCTATATCCCGGTTGGCCCCGATTTTTGGAGAACAGAAGATATAGATGGAGATGGAATTGCAGACACCCGTGAATCTATCAGTCATGGATTTGCGGTACACATTGGCTTTGGTGCTCACGGAATGTCTGGAGCGAAAATGGGACCTGACGGACGCATTTGGTGGGGGATAGGAGATATAGGCATGAATGTGCTTGATAAGGAAGGCAAACGTTGGAAATATCCCAATCAGGGAGTGATCGTCAGGGCTGATCCTGATGGAAGTAATTTTGAAGTCTATTCCCGCGGCTTGAGAAATACCCATGAGTTTGTGTTTGATCAGTATGGGAACCTTATCTCTGAAGACAATGATGGAGACCATAGAGGCGAAAGAGAAAGACTGGTTTACCTGATCAATGGCTCGGATACCGGCTGGCGGACCAATTGGCAATTCGGGAAATACACAGATCCTGAAAATAATGGCTACAAGGTCTGGATGGATGAGGGATTAAATATTCCGCGATGGGATGATCAACCTGCTTATATTTTACCCTGTATCCAAAACTACGTCAATGGACCTACCGGTATGGTTTACAATCCCGGTACTGCATTAGGAGAAGAATGGTATAATCACTTTTTCATATCAGAATTCAGAGGTACTCCAGCCAGTTCTCCTATACATGCCTTTACCCTAAAACCTAAGGGCGCATCTTTTGAATTGGACAGCACAAGAATTATTGCAAGTGGCTTACTGCCTACCGGTCTGGATTTCGGTCCTGATGGTGCTTTATATTTTGGAGACTGGATCGATGGATGGACGACAAAGTACAAAGGGCGCATTTGGAAATTGGATGTAGCTGAGGGGGCTGATTCTGAAATCCGCAAAGAAACGGAAAGTCTGATGACCGCTAATCTGGCGGAAAGAAGTGGAGCAGAATTGACAAATCTACTGCAACATCAGGATATGCGCATCCGTCAAAAAGCTCAATTCGAATTAGTGAAAAGAGGAAATGAAGGATTCGAAACCCTGGTTTCGGCCACCGAACAAAAAGAACATCAATTGGCACGCGTGCATGGTATTTGGGGAATAGCTCAAATGGCCAGAAAGAAAGCTTCTTATGCTCGGGCTTTGGTTCCCTTACTTGATGATGGAGATGATGAAATAATCGCTCAGGCTGCCAAACTTCTAGGGGATGTCCGATATGAAGGAGCCAATGAAAAATTGATCTCTTTACTTAAACATCAAAACCCGCGTATTCGATTTTTTGCCACGGAAGCTTTAGGCAGAACTGCAGAAAAGAAAGCCTTTGATCCAATTCTGAATATGTTGGAGGAAAATAATGATGAAGATGCCTGGTTGCGTCATGGTGGAATCATCGCTCTTTCTCGCATAGAAAATTCTCAAGGCCTGGTGGATTTATGCAATCATCCTTCTACAGCTCTTAGAATTGCAGCTGTCGTTGCCCTCCGAAGAATGCAAGATCCGGGCATCGTTTGTTTCCTTCAGGACAAAGATGAGTTTATCGTTACAGAAGCTGCTCGTGGCATCAATGATGACTGGTCCATCGAAGCGGCATTGCCTGCCCTGGCAGATATCCTGAATGAAGAAAGATTCTCCAATGAAGCCCTGATACGCAGAGCCATAAATGCCAACCTCAGGGTCGGGAAAGAGAAAAACCTACAAAACCTTGCAGACTATGTGCAAAGAGGTTCAGCCAGTCCTGAATTGAGAGCAGAAGCCTTAGCGACTCTCGGGGGCTTTGCCAGGCCTTCAGTTCTGGACAGAGTAGATGGTAGATATAGAGGAGAAGTAGTAAGAGATAGCTTGCCCGTCGTAAATAAGTTCAAAACTTTGTATAAGGAGCTTTTCAAAGACGAAGAACAAGCTGTTCGTATTGCAGCCATCGCTGCGAGTGCGAAACTGGGATTACAGGAAGTTGAGACTATGTTATTTGACCATTTGGAAGGTGAGGAAACAGAAGATGTCCAGGTAGCATCTCTTCAGGCCTTGAAAAGTTTGAAAGCAAGTAGACTGGATGAGGCGCTTGAACTCGCTCTGGGTAGCAAGAACAATGCAGTACGGTCTACAGCCCTTAGTATTTTACCTGAATCCGATATTGAGGAGGCCAAAGCAGTTGATTTGTTTAGCTCGGTATTGGCCAAAGGGACTAATCAAGAAAAGATGGCTTCCCTTGCAGCCCTCGCGACTTATAATAGCGAAGCAGCGATAAAAGCGTTAGAGAAGCCCCTCAATGATTTGATCAGAGGGAGGGTAGCGAGAGATTTACGTTTGGATGTGGTGGAAGCCGTAGAAACCCAAAACAATCCTCAACTCATGGAGAAATTGAAGGCTTATCATGCTTCTAAAGGAGAGGGGCTACTGGCAGAATATGAGGAAACTCTGTATGGAGGAAATGCGAGAAGAGGAAGAAATGTTTTCTATCGACATGAGCAGGCCCAATGCGTACGCTGTCATGCAGTCTTTGAATTTGGAGGAAATGCTGGCCCCGGACTGGCCGATGTGGGTAAAAGATTGAGTAAAAAACAGATTCTTGAGTCCATGATTGATCCCAGTGCCGCCTATGCGCCCGGTTTTGGAGTTGTAACCTTAAGGTTGAAAGAAGGAGAGCCAGTGGTAGGAGTGCTAATGAAAGAGACGAACAGAAGTCTCACCATCCGGGTGGCAGAAAATGATATGAGGGAAGTCCCGAAAAATAAGGTAGCCGAAAGGATCAATGTTCCTTCCAGTATGCCTGCAATGGGAAATATCCTGACAAAAAGAGAGATCAGAGATTTGGTAGCCTTTTTATCTGGACTGAAGGAGGCTGCACATTAGGAAAGTCTATGATTAACATCAAGGGGATTGCTTCGCTCTTTAATAAGAGCTCGCAATGACAGCTCGAGTGAGGAGGCAAATCAGCCTGTCATTGCGAACGAAGTGAAGCAATCTCCTTGCCCTCTACTTACCATTACGAACAGATTGTTTCAATTCAAAACTTCCCTAAGATATTGAATTTATTATGGAACAATTGCTAGGAGTACTTTTTATAATACTCGGACTTTATTCATTTAATAATGCCTACTTAATGGAAGAAGTAAAAGAATACGATGTGCTCAAAAGGACTAGATTAATAATAGGCGGTATTTCAGCAATTATGTTGGGAATTATTCTACTCTTCAATCTTTGGTAAAAACTTTCTAAGAATTTCTGTTATCACTCATGAAAATTTCAATAATAGCACCCGGCTGTAAATCGGAATAATCAATTCTCCATTCCTGCAACTCCTTCCCATTTAGCATCACCTTTTCCACATACTTATGTTGGCGGGAATTATTATGGACTTTTATCTGAAAGTAGCCTTTCCCCTGCCAGACCTTAGCTTCCTCAATAAGGGGTCTTCCAATATGAAATTCTGCTTTACCAGGAGTCAATTGATACAATCCCAAGGCATTGAGAACATACCAGGCCGACATTTGGCCACAATCTTCATTTCCAATAATGCCATCTGGGGTAGGGGTGTAGAATTCATAGAGGATCTGGTCCAGAACTTCCTGTGTCCTCCAGGGGCGATCTGAGTATTGATACAGAAAGGGAACGTGATGACTGGGTTCGTTTCCATGGGCATACTGCCCGATAAGTCCGGTGATATCTGCTGAAGCATTTTCCCCGGCTATCTCAGAAGAAGTCGTAAATAAAGAGTCTAACCAAATCCCCAGGGCTTCTTTCCCACCCAGCAATTCTCTAAAACCCTCCGGATCATGCAATACCAAAGGGGTCCATTGCCAGGCATTGCCTTCGATATAATCTGAATGCTCATGATCTGATAAGCGCGGATTGAATTTTGTTGCTCTGCTTCCATCCATATTGAGTCCTCGCATAAATCCTACCCCCGGATCAAAGTACTTCTGATAGGCAGCTGCTTTTATTCGATACTTTTCTTCTACTTCTTTATTCGCCATGCCTTTTGCTATCTCTGCTACACACCAATCATAGTAGGCCATTTCCAGGCCATAGGAAACGGAAGCATTACTACTATCGGCGGGGATGAATCCATGAGCTTCTTTGAAATAGATTTGTTTAGGCATGACACGTTCCGCCCGTGTTCCTCTATGTTTTCGATTGAAATCCTCCTGCCAGGAGGATGCTTTGACGCTTGCATCGAGCAGCTGCTCGGGGATGGAGTCTATCATGCGCTTTGCATAAGCATCTGCCAAAATTGCAACGGCAGGATATCCCACCATGGTTCCCGTATAATTTCCATTCAGGGCCCATTTTGGTAGAAGGCCTCCTTTCTGCGAATGATCATACAAATCATAAGCCCAGCTTCTGGATCGGTCAGGCTCAATGATCGTCATGAGCGGATACCAACTCCGAAACACATCCCATAAAGAATAGACGGTATAGCTGTCTTCGACTCCTTTGGTATAGATTTTCTGATCAATTCCCCGAAACCTTCCATCCAGATCAGTGAAATTCATGGGAGCGATCTTGCTATGATACAGAGCGGTATAAAAGTTCTTTTTGATAGCTTCATCTGCCGTCTTGATCTGGATCTTGTCCAATTCCGATTTCCATTTCCTTTGAGCCTCTTTTTTATGTTGTTCGAAAGAAAGGGAAACTGTTTTTTCCAGGTTTTGCCTCGCTCCCAATTTATCTACTGAAGAAACACTGATTCGTGCTTCCAAAGCTTGATCTGATGGAGCAAAACTTAAAAAGGCAGTCATAGCAGTTGCTCGCGCGATCTCGCTATTTTCCTGCATATTACCATCTACTTTCAAATCTATCTTGTCCAGGGCTTGATTAAAGCTGATGCGGAACCAAATCGGATCATCTTTAGCCCAACCAGAAGTAAATCGAAATCCTTCCAGGCTATAATCATCAACCTTCCTGATCTCAGAAGAAATCAATTTATGTCCCCAATTGGGCTGTAAGATATGTTCGAGATCGATCATTATACGGGGAGTGGCATTTGCCGGATAGCTGAATGTATATATAGCAGTATGGGAGGTGGCCGTCATTTCTGCAAATATTTCCCAGGGCTTAACTTTTATCCCATAATATCCGGCTTCCGCCTCTTCGCTTTCATGATCTAGTTCAGCTATGGGCTTGTTTTCTCCCACTTCCCCCAAAAAGGGCAGAATCAGAATATCTCCCATATCACCTATCCCGGTTCCACTCAAATGGGTTTGGCTAAAACCATAAAGCAGGCTGTCATCGTAGTGATATCCACTGCTGGCATCCCAACCCATAATATGGGTGTCGGGTCCCGGCTGAATACGCGCATGCGGAAGGACTGGACCTGGAAAGGTATGGCCGTGGAAAGCTGTGCCGATCAAAGGATCGACGAAATCCAATACAGACTGTTCTTGACTCTCATTCGGTCTACAACCGCAAGAAATGAGGATAAATAGGAACGTGATTTGGGAAAGATGCTTAATCATGTGCGAGCTATTTGACAAAAACACTAACTTCTGGAAAAATAAGGGAACATGCCTTCTAGAAAATTTAGCCTGTGCCTGGATTTGAAAGATAATCCGGAGCTAATCACCCAGTACAAAGCCTATCATGCTCCCGGTGCGATTTGGCCCGAAATCAAAGAGAGTATTTATGCATCGGGAATCGAGTCTATGGAAATTTTTCTTTCCGGAAATCGATTGTTTATGATTATGGAAGTAGACGAAAAATTTGATTTCGAAGAAAAATCACGTCTGGATGCTGGCAATCCCAAAGTGCAGGAGTGGGAAGAGCTTATGTGGAAATTTCAACAAAGCCTTCCCTGGGCAAAAGCAGGAGAAAAATGGATATTGATGGAAAAGATCTTCGATTTAAGCCAGCAATAGCCTATATCAGGAGTTTAGTCCTGTTTCTTTTATTTTTCAAATAAAAGATCAAATTCTCACGACTAACGATATCTATGGGTAGTAAATGTTCATCGGGCATTTCTTTTTGGAAGGCGAGCGTTTCTGCTACATGGGCCACCGAGAAGAATGCCTGGGAACGAGGATTTTGATTGATGAGGAAATCGATATTTCCCTCTTGCAAAAATCGAGTATTTTTTTCGATCAGGTCATATCCCACAAGGCTGATCCTTAGGTTCAACTCACTTAATACCTCTGCTACTACAAAGGCTTTGGAGCTACTGACCCAAATGCCTGAGATATTTTCGTTTTCCAACAAAAATTTTCGAATCTCCGCCAGTTGATCTTCTATATCAGAATGTTGGATGCTCAATCGAAGAATTTCAATATCCGAACGTTCAGAAAGATAGGCCCGGAAACCTCTTTCCTTTTTCTTAAGGTGAATCGCATTTTCAAATTCTTCATCATTGATATGAACAATGAGGAGTCTGCTGGCATCCTTGTCAAGCAAATGGAGCAGTTCTGCCCCCAGACGGCCACTTTGTATCATATCCTGTCCTACAAAAGAAGCTTCCACTCCTTCTTCTGGCGGGGTATTGAAGG
Organism: Bacteroidia bacterium; assembly: GCA_033391075.1. Taxonomy (NCBI): domain Bacteria; kingdom Pseudomonadati; phylum Bacteroidota; class Bacteroidia; species Bacteroidia bacterium. Next base: position 142,171 of record JAWPMV010000005.1, on the reverse strand, counting down.
TATTGTATGCAATGGATCTTTCTTCACAGACTTGATATACCTTTTTGGCTTCCTGGGAAAAGGCAGGTACTAGTACAAGTCCATCAGGATTTGCTTCCAGAATTTTATCAAAGGCCTCCATAAAGGAGCCCGCTTCGCTTATCGTGAAGAAGTATAGCTCGATGCTCACACCATAAGATTTAAATTCTTTGGCAGCATCTTTAATGCCCTTGTAACAAGTCTTCCAGTATGCATCGCTCTGATAGTCCGGCATAAGAACAGCTACGTAGTAGTCTTTGCTATTCTTTAGACTTCTGGCGATAAGATTGGGGTGATAATTAATTTTTTCTAAAACTTCATTCACTCGAATAAGAGCGTCTTCTGAAACTTTTCCCCTATTGTGCAAGACCCTGTCAACAGTCCCTCTGGATACCTTAGCCATCTTGGCTATATCCTTTATGGTATAGCTTTTCTTTTCCATTACATAACAAATATAAAAAAAATTGGAAAATCTTGTATCCGATATATAAAGGTGTGCACGTGCAAAAATGCGTTGTGCACGTGCACAATAAAAAATAATTTATTATACTTGTCAAAGGATATCTTAAAGAATTAACAGATTTTCTTGAATTTGAAGGACTACTTAGGTTAAAATCAGGGTTTTAACCCCAAAAACAGAGGAAATAATAACAGTGGGGAAGGCTTACAGTAACTATAGGAATTGCTATGATTAACTATCACTACTGCAGCAACTCAATCAAATTTTCACAACTCGATTGCAATACTGCCTTAATTGCAAGACTTTATTTCCACCACATTTCTGATTGCGACTAGCAAAAAAAATATACCGATCGTCATGGTTGGCTGATCGGAGTAGAAACTACTAATCATCGTTCTTTACAATACATTTAGCCTACGGAAACTAATTTAATTACTATGGTAACTTGTACTAACACAAGAAATATCCTTAGATCGATATTTCTGAGCTGTTTGGTCTTTCTATGTTCCTCAAGCATGATGGGCCAGACATTACCTGTTGAAAATTCCTCGGTAGCTGTACTTACGGAGCTCGCTCCTGAAGTAGCCACCTATAGAGGAAGTATCACAGGTCCTGATGGAGAAGCCCTTGCGGGTGCATCCGTCAGAGTAAAAGGAACTACCCGTGGTGCCCTGGCCAATAATCAAGGTCAGTATGAAGTTGAAGCCAATGCCGGAGAAACCCTGGTATTTAGCTACATCGGATACAACACCCGGGAGGTTCTATTGGGAGATAATACAACTGTCAATGTCAGTATGGAGGTAGAAGATGCTCTAGCTGAAGAGGTTGTTATTACCGCCCTTGGAATTGAACGTGATGCGAAATCACTCACCTCTGCTGCTCAAAATGTAAATACTGACGATTTATCAAAAGCCAGAGCCCTCAATGTTGGAGAGTCTCTATCCGGAAAGGTTGCGGGTATATCCGTGAGCCCTTCAGGAGCAGGAGTTGGCGCTCCCGCACGGATCATCCTTAGAGGAAACCGATCTATTGCAGGAAACAGTCAGCCGCTTTACATCGTAGATGGAGTACCGATTCTGGGGGATATCACAGATGTGAATCCAGATGATATTGCTTCCATCTCCGTATTGAAAGGTCCTAATGCTGCGGCCCTTTATGGTAACCGTGCAAACAATGGAGCCATCGTTATAACTACCAAGTCCGGAACTGCAGGTGGATATAATGTGAGTGTGAGTACAACCTATCAGGCAAATCAGCCAATTATTCTGACCGAATACCAAAATGAGTATGGACAGGGTAATACAGGTCAATATTCACCAGCTTCAGAGCAAGCCTGGGGACCAAGAATGGGAACAACGGTTGACCACTGGTCTCCAGACCCAAATTTCCCAACTCAATCTTATACGCTAGCTGCTCAACCCGACAACGTAAGTGATTTCTTCCAGACGGGTTACAACTGGGCAACCAACTTTGCCATTAATGCAGGTACGGAGAATACCCAGACGTATTTCTCTTATACATTCACTGATGCCGAAGGGATTGTCCCGAATAATAATCTCCGTAGACACAATGCGCACATCCGGATAACCAATAAATTGGCCAATAAATTGACCTTGGATACAAAGTTGAACTACATCCGTGAAGATGTAGACAATCAGTTGCCACAGGGTGAGAACTTTGCCAATCCTGTTCGTCATGCCCTACGCCTTCCAAGAAACATCAGAACAGAAGATGTTTCTATTTTTGAATACACAGATGCCGAAGGATCGAATAGACAGCACTATTGGAATCCCGGTTCAAACGGGGGAGCCAATCCTTACTGGTCGATCAATCGTGCCACCAATCAGAGAGATGTAGACCGTATTATCGGATTTGCCAGCTTGAAATATCAGCTAACGGATGAGATTTCTATTCTTGCTCGTACTTCTCTTGACCGCTTTGTAAGCCAGGGAGAAGACAGACTTTGGGTAGATAACTATATCATTGGTGACAATGGACGCTATACCGTAAGTAGAGGAGAATTCTACGAATGGAATAATGACCTCTTGATTACTTATGATAAGTACCTTACAGATGACCTTTCTTTGAATGTAAATCTGGGAGCAAATACTCGTAAGGAAAGAGGATCTACCTTGAGTGCAAATACAGGAGATGCATTGATTGTACCGAACTTCTTTACCATCGGTAACACCTCTGATAACCGTGCGACTCATAGCTTTGGTTCTCCAAGAGATGTAAATTCTATCTATGGTTTTGCTCAGTTGGGATATAAAGACGCAATCTATTTCGACATAACGGGTCGTAATGACTGGAGTTCTACTTTGCCTACGGACAATGCATCATTCTTCTATCCATCATTTGGATTGAGTGCTATCCTTTCTGAGTTAACAGAAATGCCTACCTGGATCACTTTCTTTAAATTGAGAGGATCTTATGCGATTGTGGGTAATGATACGGGTCCTTTCCAAACCTTGCGTACTGCTAGTGTAGGTGCAGGTGGAAATAATGGATTCCTGGCCTTGAGTACTACGATTCCTAATGAGAACTTGCTTCCTGAGGAAACAACTTCTTTGGAATTAGGAGCTGACCTTCGCTTTTTCAACAACCGCGTAGGACTTGACTTCACCTGGTACCAGACCAACTCCAAAAACCAGTTATTCTCCATCGCTCTACCTGTAGGTTCAGGAGCTTCTCAGTTCTTTACCAATGGGGGAGATGTTGAAAATAAAGGTATCGAAGCCGTACTTTCTTTACGTCCGGTTCAAACTTCTGATTTTCAGTGGGACATCTTGTTCAACTTTACTCGTAACAGAAGTACAGTTGTTCAGATCAATGACCAAAGACCCAGTATTTCTGTTGCTCAGGACTTCCTACGCTCATTCCGTATCGAGCAAGGCAGACCCTGGGGTGAGGTTTATTCCCGTGGATTCCAGAAAGATGATCAAGGCCGTGTAATTGTTGGAGACAATGGCTTGCCATTGGTAACCAATGGATTGACCGAACTGGTTGCCAACTACAATCCTGACTGGTTAGGTGGTTTGAGAAATGAAATTTCTTACAAAGCCATCAACTTGAGCTTCCTGGTAGATGCGAGAGTAGGAGGTAGTGTAACTTCCCTTACCAATGCAATTATCTACGCAGATGGTTTGACTGAGCAAACCCTTCAGGGGCGCGAAGGTGGCTTAATCTTCGGTCAGGACGGTTTCTTTGACGAGTATACAGCTGTAACCGAAAGCGGAGAGCCTAATAATATTGCAACTACTGCTGAGGATTTCTGGAGAAATTTTGGTGGACGTAATGCTCCTGTAGGTGAAGCTTTCTCTACAAGTGCGACCAACGTTAGATTACGTGAGTTTGTACTTGGATACAGATTGCCCCTTAAGACAACAGCTATAACAGGCGTTACCGTTTCTTTAGTCGGACGTAACCTCTTCTTCTTCTATAATGCTGCTGGTGATCTTGATCCGGAAGTATTGGTAGGAACAGGTAAAGCTGCTGAAGGATTCCAGTCATTTGGTCCTCCAACGATGAGATCTTTCGGAGGAAGTATAAAAATTGACTTCTAGATATAACAAAAATCATATATGTTTGTTAACTTATTGACATATAGACAGAAACATGAAATACTTTAAGCTTTTAATCATTGTCCTGTTAGCAGGTGCTCTTTCCAGCAACTGTACCGGGGATTTTGAAGAACTTAATACAAGGCCTGATGCCTTGATTGCTACGAATGTAGATGCTTCTCTTTTGGGACAGGCATTTGCCAGAGGGCAATACTACGGAATGCACGGATTGCACTGGCGATTCCAAATCTCTCAGAGTTTATTCTCTGATTTGTACAGCCAGTACTTTGCTACGACTGCAGCGAACTTTGACTCTGACCGTTATGTAGAAGTAGGTCGCTGGATTGATCTGGCTTGGTCTTCTTTCTACGGACAGGCAGCCCCTAACATCAAATTTGTTGAAGACTTTGCCCGCGATAACGGACTTCCTCTGGAAGAAGCTATCGCCAAAGTTTGGAGAGTTCAGGCTTACCATCGTCAAACTGACTATTGGGGTCCGATTATCTACTCACAATTTGGGAACGGGGAGACCAGCGTATCTTATGACAGTCAGGAAGATATCTATAATGATTTCTTCACTACCCTTGACGAAGCTATTGCTACCCTGGAATCAAGCAGAGGAGGAAATGCCTTTGGAGCCAATGACCAGATTTATGGAGGAGATGTCGATCAGTGGATCAAGTTTGCAAACTCTCTTCGCCTTCGTCTGGCAATGAGAATTGCATATGCCAATCCTTCAAAAGCTCAATCTGAGGCTGAAAAAGCTTTCTCAGGTGGAGTTATGGAAGTAAATGCTGACAACGCATTTATGATCACTACGGCAAACTCTCTCAATCCTTATACGACTATCACCAACTGGGGTGAGTTTCGTATGAGTGCTTTGATGGAAAGTATCCTGAAAGGATATGAAGACCCAAGAGCGGGTATCATGTTCAGTCCTGCCGCTTCTGGTGATCAGGATGGTGATGGATTCTTATATGAAGGTTTGAGAAATGGTCAGGCCAAAGTGAACAAAGTTCCTGAATTGAATGGAAACAACTCTGATATTGGTCAGTCCTGGTTGCCAGTAGGTAAAGGTGGATCTAATCCAGCTATCCAGATTATGACAAGAGCAGAAGTGTTTTTCCTTCGTGCTGAAGGTGCCCTCCGTGGTTGGAACATGGGAGGAACTGCTCAGGACCTGTATGAATCAGGTATCCGTGCTTCTATGGAAGACCGTGCCGGAGCAGCTGCTAGTGATATAGATGCTTATATCGCAAGTACTAATACTCCTGCAATTGGTGGAGATCCTGCAGAACCTAATTCTGCTCCTCCTTCTGATATCCCTGTAGCATATGATGCCGCTGGTGATTTTGAGCGTCAGCTTGAACAAATCATTACGCAGAAGTGGATCGCTATCTATCCGGATGGATGGGAAGCTTATGCAGAAGTGAGAAGAACAGGATATCCTAAACTTTATCCTCTGTTGAATTCAGACAATCCTGATTTGGGAACGACTGATATCTTCAGAAGAATGACCTATGTAGATGGTGAATTTAGTAATAACGCGGATGCTGTTACCGCGGCTCAAAGTCATCCAGAGTTAGTCGGTGGTGACAAAAACAGCACAAAAGTATGGTGGGATAAGAAGTAATTCTATTTCCACAAAAATAAAAAGTACCGACCGCTTGGTTGGTACTTTTTATTTTCCAATTTTCATTAAAAGCCCTTATGTCTCTGTCTAAGATTCTCATCGCAGGATTTCTCCTGTTTATTGCCGGATGCACTCAGACTCCTGAGACATTGTTTGTTGAAATCTCACCTTCTCAAACCGGCATAGCCTTCAAAAACCTCTTGAGAGAATCTCCCGAATTTCATGTACTCAATTATGGATATTTCTACAATGGCGGAGGAGTAGCTATTGGAGATGTGAATAATGACGGATTGCCAGATATCTATTTCACTGGAAATATGGTGGCAAGTCGTCTTTATCTGAATAAAGGAAACTGGGAATTTGAAGAAGTGGCAGAAGAGGCAGGAGTTGCAGCTGCAGGATTATGGAATACAGGGGTTACGATGGCCGATGCAAATGGAGATGGCTGGATGGATATCTACGTCAGTCGCTCGGCAGCAAATCTTCCGATGAGAAGGGAAAATCTTCTTTTCGTCAATAAGGGTAAAGAAACAAATGGTAAAGCTGTTGAATTTGTTGAGATGGCAATAGTGACCGATGTGCATGACAATGGCTATGGAAGCCAGGCCGCATTCTTTGATTATGACAGAGATGGCGATTTGGACCTCTACGTGCTCAATCACTCGGTCCAGGAATATGCGGGATTCAGCCGCTTTCTCCCCTCTAATAAAAAAGGACATAATCCCTTTTATGGAGATAAACTTTATCGCAGTGAGTTGGTCAATGCGGCAGGAAGCCCTCCGGGTTTTGGCTTTACAAATGTCACCAAAGATGCAGGACTCATCACCAATGCTTTAGGATTTGGTTTAGGGATCTCTATAGCAGATGTAAATCGGGATGGCTGGCTGGACATGTATATTTCCAATGATTATAATGAAGAGGACTATCTATACATCAATCAAAAAGATGGCAGCTTCAGGGAGAGTATCAGGGACTTTACAGATCATGTATCCATGTTTTCTATGGGTTCAGATGTAGCGGACCTGAATAATGACGGTATGCCGGATATCATAAGCCTGGATATGTTGCCCGAAGGGCATGAACGCCAAAAGATGACTTCCGGCTCAGACAATTACCAAAAATACCAAATGCTGATTGATGCCGGCTTTCACCATCAAAGCATGAGAAATATGCTCCAGCTCAATCAGGGAAACTCCTTTGTAGAAGTTGGACAAATTTCAGGCATCTCCAATACCGATTGGAGTTGGTCAGCCCTGATCGCAGATTATGACTTGGATGGATGGAAAGACATTTTTATCAGCAATGGCTATGAAAGCGATTATACCAATATGGATTTTCTTGCTTTTGCAGCCGACGAACAAATCAAAGCTGAGAAGGAGAATAAAGAAGTAGCAGTTGCTGAACTTCTCGCAAATATCCCTGCGATCAAAGCCCCCAATTATCTCTACCAGAACCAGGGCGACCTAAGCTTTGTGAACCAGGCTGATGAGTGGGGACTGGGAGGCGATCATCTCTCCAATGGAGCTGCTTATGCAGATTTGGATTTGGATGGCGACCTTGATCTGGTGGTCAACAATATCAATGAAGTGGCTTCTGTATATCGGAATTATAGCCGGGAAAAAAGCGGAAATCACTTTCTCCAGTTAAAACTGGAAGGAGCAAAATTTAACACCATGGCTATTGGGGCGGAAGTAACGCTCGAACTCAAGGATAAAAAGCTCACACAGCAAGTCATGACAAGCAGAGGATTTCAATCCTCGGTTGAACCTATCCTCACCTTTGGGTTGGGTAAGGATTCAGTAGTAAAAAAGATTCATATCAACTGGCCGGACGGAAGCTATTCGGTACATGAAAAGCCAGCGATCGATACACGGATAGAAATCAAACAGGAAGATACTCAGACGAGAGATTCCCAACCAACTACCGCTTATTTCTCCGAAATTGAAGGCGAATGGGGCAGGCATACCGAAAACAATCACAATGATTTTAACCAACAACCTCTTTTGCATCATTTCTTCTCTACAGAAGGCCCAGCTTTGGCAGTAGGAGATGTAAATGGCGATGGAAGAGAGGATGTCTTTCTGGGAGGAGCCAAAGATTCTCCGGCTCAAATCCTTTTACAAAAAATGGATGGAAGTTTTGGAAGTAGTTCCAAGGCGATTTTTCTCAATGACCAGGAAGCTGAAGATGTGGATGCTATCTTTTTTGACGTAGATGGAGACAAAGACCTGGATCTTTATGTGCTAAGCGGAGGTAGTGAATATACAAGTGCAGATGAGGCCTTGCAGGATAGACTTTATATTAATGATAGAAATAGCAACTGGGTCAAGGCCGAAAGTGCGCTTCCAGAAATGCTGATAAGTGGGGGAGTAGTAGCTCCTGCAGATGTAGATGGTGATGGAGATATAGATCTCTTTATCGGAGCACGTCAGATTCCAGGAACTTATCCGCTATCTGCACCCTCATACATGCTAATTAATGATGGAAAAGGAAACTTTACGGCCGATACACATCCTCGCTGGAAGGAAATGGGCATGATTACAGATGCTAGTTGGACAGATTTGAATGGAGATGAGCAAGCTGACCTTGTTTTTGTAGGAGATTGGGAAGCGATAAGGTATTGGATAAATGGGACCGAAGAGTTTGTGAGCCTGCCCAATAGTGAAGGCTGGTGGAACAGTCTGGAAATTGCCGATATGGATCAGGATGGAGATATGGATATGATTGTCGGCAATCTGGGCCTGAATAGCCAAATAAAAGCAAGTCCGACAGAACCCGTTGAGCTTTACTATAAAGACTTTGATCAGAACTCAGCTATTGATCCTATCCTTTGCTACTATATAGAAGGAAAGTCCTATCCCATGGTCTCTAAAGATGATCTACTTGCCCAATTACCGATGTTGAAATCCCGCTATGTTCGCTATCAGGATTATGCAGACCAACAGTTTCAGGATATCTTTACAGAGGAGGAAAGAAAAGATGCCGGCTACCTCAAGGCTGTCGAACTCAGAAGTATCTATATCAAGAATAAAGGAAATCTGAATTTTGAGATAAACGCTCTTCCACTGGAAGCTCAGCTTTCTCCTATTTACGCAATTGAAGTCTTGGATGTAAATGGAGATTCGAATAAAGACCTTATTCTTGCTGGTAATTTATATGGAACCCGGGTGAAATTTGGTCGATATGATGCCAATCATGGCATTGTTTTGTTGGGAGATGGTAGCGGAAATTTCTCTGCACTTTCCCCTACAAAAAGTGGACTGAATGTGAAAGGAGAGACACGAGCGATCCGTATTCTTGACAAAGATTCTGAATCTCCCCGCTTGCTCTTTGGGCGAAGCGATTTCCCCTTGAAGCTTTACCAGTTTACTCCTACTCCTTAATTTACTACTGTGAAAATAAGCGGGACTTTTCTGGACGAAATATCTCATGATATTCCTCATCAAAATTGGGGAAAAGAAGAATGGGAAGCCGACTTTCAGCATATGAAAAAAGTCGGAATTGATACGGTGATTCTGATCCGCTCCGGTTACAAACGTCAATTGACTTATCCCTCCAGATACCTGATTCAGGAAGAAGGAGCCTACAGGCCCTATGTGGATCTATTGGAGCTCTTCCTGAATCTTGCGGAGAAATTCGAGATGAGCTTTTATTTTGGTTTATACGACTCAGGAAAATACTGGTGGGAAGAAGGGAATTTTCAGAAAGAAACGGAGATCAATTTACGGGTGATTGATGAGGTCTGGGAAATGTATGGAAAGAAGAAAGCCTTTAAAGGCTGGTATCTTTCCCAGGAGGTAAGCCGAAGAACGGGAAGCATTATAACCCTCTACAAAACCCTGGCAAAACATTGCAAAGAAATATCAGGAGGCTTGCCGACTTTGATTTCTCCCTATATAGACGGGACCAAAGCTATTCTCAGTAGCAAGGCAAATCTGGAAAAGGCAGAAAGTGTCTCTCTCAAGCAGCATGAAGAAGAATGGTCCGAGATATTTGATGGCATAAAGGAAGTGGTCGATATTGTAGCCTTTCAGGATGGACATGTAGAGCTCCATCAATTGGCAGACTATTTTGCCCTGAACAAAGAAATGGCTGATCGCTATGGCATCCGCTCCTGGACCAATGCAGAGAGTTTTGACCGTGACATGCCCATCAAATTTCTGCCTATAAAATGGGACAAACTCAGGCGGAAACTGGAAGCAGCAAAAGCCGCCGGATTAGAGAAAGCCATTACCTTCGAATTCTCTCATTTTATGAGTCCGCAATCTGCCTATCCTCAGGCGGGCCACCTATATAATCGTTACCAAGAATTTCTCCAAGAGATCAAATCCTGAGCAAATGTTCCCTGCAGCAATCCAAGAAGAAGCCGCTTCACTTTCCAGACTTTATGATGCCGAATTAAGGCAAAGGGTTATTCCCTTTTGGGAAAAATACTCGATTGATCGTGAGTACGGAGGATATTTTAGCTGCCTGAGTCGAGAAGGAAAGGTATATGATACGGATAAGTTTATGTGGCTACAGGGAAGGCAAGCCTGGACCTTTAGCATGCTGTATAATCGACTTCAAAAAAATCCGGAATGGTTGAGCTTATCTGCTCATGGAATTCACTTCCTCGAGAAACATGGCAGAGATCAGGAGGGCAATTGGTACTTCTCTTTGGACCGAAGCGGGCAAGCTTTGGTACAGCCCTATAATATTTTTTCAGATTGCTTTGCGAGCATGGCTATGGGACAATATGCCCTGGCCAGTGGAGAAGAAAAATATGCAGTCATTGCTCAGCAAACTTTCGCCAATATTCTTCAGAGACAAAACAATCCCAAAGGCAAATTCAATAAGGCCTATCCGGCTAGTCGTGAGTTGAAAAATTTTGCCTTACCTATGATCCTTTGCAATCTTTCATTGGAACTGGAAGATTTGCTGGAAAAGGAATTTGTAGAACAAACCATAGAAACAGTTATCCATGAAGTCATGGAGGTTTTTTATGATGAGGAATCAGGATTGATATTGGAAAATGTGGGTCCTAATGGCAACTTGTCTGATAGTTTTTCTGGTCGACTTCTCAATCCTGGACATGCCATAGAGGCTATGTGGTTTATCATGGATTTGGCGGAAAGGAAATCTGATAAGGCTTTGATGGAACTGGCAAAAGACCGAATGCTATTTATGCTGGAATATGGATGGGATAAAGAATTTGGAGGCATCTTTTACTTTCTGGATCGAAAAGGACATCCAACAGAACAACTGGAATGGGATCAAAAGCTTTGGTGGGTTCATCTGGAGACACTGGTAGCCCTTTCCAAAGCCTATCTATTTAGTGGGGATGCTGCATGTTGGACTTGGTTTAAACGGATCCATGAGTATGCCTGGACTCATTTCTCTGATCCTGAATATGGCGAATGGTATGGATACCTAACTAGAAGCGGTAGCCCTTTGCTAAGCCTCAAAGGAGGTAAATGGAAAGGATGCTTTCATGTTCCCAGAGGTTTGTTTCAATGCGCTCAAAGTTTACAAAAGATCTCTTTAGGCTAATTCTTTTTCTTTTAACTGCCCCTTTAGAACTTTCACGGTTTTGTGCTCTCCTTCATGCGACCAACCCGGAGGCATGGCCAGATATAGAAGTTTGTTTCTTAGACCCGGCGCCTTCCAAATATCCTTCAGCAGCAAGGCATATTCTCCAAATTGTACATCCCAGAAACTTCCTGTATCTACCTCTCGGGTAATACCGTATTTGACTTTTTCCTCTGCTTGCAATGGCTGTAAAGTTCCCAGGACCCAATCCCAAAAAAGGGTCATAGAATTGTAGTTGGTGTCCATATAGCGGACGTTTTGAGCATGATGCACCCGATGATAAGAGGGCGTTTGTAAAAACTTTTCCAAAAAACCATATTTCCCCGGCATCACTTCCTCATTGATATGGAGCAAATTTCCCCAAATCGCATCAACAGCTCCCACTACAAGAATGATAATAGGATTTACCCCTAACAAGGCCGGGAAAAACCCAAAAAAGAATGGCATATAGAAAATGGTTTCCAGGAAATTGTGATTGAAGCCCACAAACATGTTCATTGATTCTGGGGCATGATGAGGAGAATGCAGACACCAGAAAAAGCGGACTTTATGTGCCAACCAATGTTGAACCCAGTAGAAGAATTCATATACCAGCAAGCCATAGATCCACCAATACCAGCTCAGATCGCTTTCGAAAATGGCATATGTATAGCCCCACAAACTAAAGACCGCCAATCCGATGGTCCCAATTAAAACCGACATCAAGGCATTCATCCCGATGACAAAGAGAAAATTGATCCCATTCTGTCGAAATTCATGCATCTTTTTATACTTGCGGAAAAAATAGAGGTATGCGATCTCAATAAGACCGTAAATGATAAGGCCAAGAAGGAAGATTTCCAAATAGTTTTGTATGCTGGTTTGAGCAGTAGTAATAGCGTCCATTCTTCTGGAATTAAAAAAATCTAAAGGAAGTTGAGAAAAATTCGCCAAGGACGGAAAAGAAATATTTTATTTATATGGGAATGAGAGTATTTTGGCGCTCTCAAAAATAAGCCTGATGAACAAGCAAAAGGTCTATAATTTCTCAGCGGGGCCAGCAGTCCTTCCTAAGGAGGTGCTGGAACATGCACAAGCTGAACTCCTGGACTACCAGGGAAGGGGAATCTCTGTGATGGAAATGAGCCACAGATCTGCTGACTTTATTGACATCCTGGATAGGGCAGAGGAAAGCCTCAGAAAGCTCATGGGAATTGGGGAAGAGTATTATGTTCTCTTTCTTCAAGGAGGAGCCAGTAGCCAGTTCTCCATGGTTCCTCTCAATCTGTTCAGGCATTCGAAAAAGGCCGATATCCTCGATACCGGGAACTGGTCTAAGAAAGCCATTGGAGAAGCTCGCAGGTACGGAGAAGTTCGGGTAGTGGCTTCCTCAGCCGATCAGAACTATAACTATATTCCGGCAATTGAAGATTTGAACTTCGATTCGGAGGCGGATTATATTCACATTACTACAAACAATACGATTTTCGGCACCTGTATGCCTTCCATTCCAGATACCGGGAACGTTCCCCTGGTAGCGGATATGTCTTCAGACATTCTTTCTCGTGCATATAAAGTGGATGATTTTGGATTGATCTATGCTGGTGCACAGAAAAACATCGGACCTGCCGGTCTTACCCTCGTGATTGTCAGAAAAGAGCTGGTAGGTAAAGAAATGGAGCAAACTCCCCTCATGCTGAAATACAGTACACATGCAGCCAAAAAGTCTGCTTATAATACACCTCCATGTTTTTCTATTTATATGGCAGGATTGGTTTTTGACTGGACGATCAGACAGGGTGGGGTAGCTGAGATGGAAAAAAGGAACCGAAAAAAGGCACAAATGCTCTATGACTTTTTGGATGAATCAGCGTTTTTTGATGCCAATGTGAAAGGCAGGGATCGCTCTCTGATGAATGTCCCATTTCGGAGTAGAAATGCTGAGATGGATGCTAAATTCATTGCTGAGGCAGATAAGGTGGGCCTAAAAACGCTGAAAGGTTACCGTACCCTGGGAGGCATGCGGGCAAGTATTTATAATCCTATGCCTCTGGCAGGAGTTGAGGAATTGGTGAACTTTATGAAAGCCTTTGAAAAAAGGAATGCCTGATTATTTCCTGATCAACTTTCCGTTTTCAATGAGAATTTCTCCTTTCCGTAGACGATAGAGATAAATACCTGATCCCGGATCTGTACCGTTTGAGCTTTTCCCATCCCATTGATAAATCAGGGTAAAGCCAGACTCTCGGATAATCTCCAGTTCCCGAACGACTTTACCACGAAGATCCAGAACCTCTAAAATCAGTTCATCACTAATGGTACTGGTAACATTGAGGTTTATCTCATTTTCGAAGGGATTGGGATATACACTAATGGATGGCCGACTATATACTCCGAGAACCTGTTTACTAATAAAGGGCATATTTTGATCCATCCAATCCAGGCGGTCTCTTATCCAGTCTTTGAGGTATTGAATTTCTCCCGGATAGGAAGCTGCTACTTCCACATTGGGCCAAATCCAGGTACCCAAAATTGGCCAGCGATCGAAGTTGCGCTCAACTGCGTCATCCATTTGAAGCTGGAAGTTATCGATGAGAGACATGATGCTGTCGGTATGGAAACTACCTTCTCTTAAATCAGCCCACCTTTCACCCACTGCTTTCCCAAAAGCAGGATCCGTTAACAGGCGATCCCAATAGTTGTTGATATTGGCTCCATCTCCCGGGCAAAATTGATTGAAATTCAATCCCCAGCCGAAGGTTCCTGATCCCGAACAATAATTCGCATTGCCAAAGGCCAAATTATAATCCCAGATAGGCCCTGCTTTTAATTTGCCCCCCCTCTCTTTGTGAAAAAAGGTGGAGAGTCTATACCCATCTACATTTTTGCTCAATTCATTGATCAGAATAAAATTGATGAAGGATGCTTCATCCAAAAATTTACGGTAGCCTATTTCTGAATCCTGATAAAGCGGACTGAAAAGGGCTTCTTCCATCGAATCTACATAGCTTTGGATATATACCTCCTGGGCGGCATTTATATCTTCTGAATCTGGATAGTCATATTGGAAAAAACTACCGGCCTGGCTGTTCCAACCCTGCCATGCACCCGAACCGGTCCCTTTATCTAACTTGATAATATAGCCTCCCGAAAGGGAATCAGTACTCAGGGTCGTAGGAGAGAGTTTTTCAATATCAACTCTATCATCATCCCGCTTGATCTTTTCCATGAGTAGGTATATGCCCTGATAATCTTCATTCAGGATCAATTCCACCAGGCGCGTCCTTGGGGTATATTGCCCCAGTTTGGCTCCCAGAGAAAAGGCTAAATGATTTCTAAGCAGAGATTTATCGGAGAAGGGACCATGAAGTATCCAGTCATTTTCCTTGGGCATACCGAGCAGAGATACATTTCTATTGCTTCCATCGGGCATTTGGGTTTCCAGTCCATAACCTTTCTTGGGGAACAGCTGAGACGAAGATCCCCGGATCTCTATGCTTATGCGGCCATCATACTCATTGAATGGATCACTCAAAAGGTTCCGATTGCCATCTTCATTGGTGATAATACCCATTCTGGCTTGTATCCGAGGATCATCCAGAATGATTTGTCCCTGCGTATTGATGACAACGATGGGTAGGGGAGAAGAATCGAGAATTTCCTGGGCTATTGCTGGAAAAGAATTTATAATCAGGAAGAAGAAAAAGAGCAAGTTCAGCTTCATTGGACTAAAATAGAAAGAAAGTGAAAATCTACGCAAATGAACTTATTGGAAAAGCCCTTAAAGCGACAAATTTACAGTTGAATTTCCCCAAACAGGCTTGACCCTAATAAAAGATAAGGAAGCTTTCCCCTAAATGGATTCCCTCGCATACTTATACTTATGTAACATTTTTAATAAAAAAAGTGTTCTACATCAATAAAATAGTTTTTGAAATGTAAAAAATTAACGTCTGGGCCTATGCGTATTATTTCAGAAGGGAAACAATACGTAATATTTGAATTCTTTTTCTCATGAAAAAAGCGGCAAGACTTTTTACTTTTGAGATGCACAAACTCCGTTCTCACACATGCCCCTTTATATACCCATATTCGTAAGCCGTCTCCTGACTCTCTTAATCCTCAGTACCTCCCTTTTTAGTTGTACTCCTAATTCATCTCAACACAGATATAGTATTGAAGATGCGCGTATGCATATGCAGCAAAACAATTGGGATTCTGCCCGTATCTATGCTGTACATGTACTTGCGGAATCTCAGGAGAAGCGAGATATATCGCTTGCCAATGCCATTATTTCTATGGCAAAGGACAACCTTCAGAGCGATTATCAGAAAAAACAAGAACAAAAAGAGGATGCTTTCGCTCGACTCCGAAAAGACTATGATTTACAGGAAGGAATCAGCTGGTATTATGCTTCCTCAACAACTCAATACACCAATAAGCAATCATTCCATCTTTATTTAGGCGAAAGAGAAAATGAACACTGGATTCGTTTCCGCATACAATATGAGGGAGATAAACCCCTTGATCTTCTGGGTTATACGATTCAATGCGAGGATAGAGATTATACCTTTGCCCCTGAATCAGAAATTATTCATGGCAAGGAGGAAGAATCATATTGGGAATTTTTTGACCAAAAGTACAATGCGACTACCCACACAATGATTCTGAATATGATTGAATCTGAGCAGGCAAAACTTATCCTGATTGGTTCGGGCGGAAACTTTGAGAGAAATATTAGCCAGGATGAGATTCAGGCTATTCAGGACATCATTTATGCCTTTAAATTTTGCCCAGCTGCTGAAGATTATTTTTAAGGGAGAGCTTTGATAGCTTAAAATGCATTCTTGCGGGTTTTCTTTCCGAAGACTGTCAGAAAGACAATTTTTACATCTAGCCAAAAACTCCAGTTTTCAATGTACCAAAGGTCGTGCTTGATCCGTTCCTCTTTTTGTTCCTGGGTAACTGTAGGACCACGCCATCCATTTACCTGTGCCCAACCGGTAATGCCGGGTTTGACATAATGCCTGACCATGTACTCCTGCACGACACTTCTAAAGTCCTGCTTCAAATGAACACGATGGGGCCGAGGACCCACAACACTCATTTCTCCTTTGAGAACATTGAAAAATTGGGGTAATTCATCCAAATCCTTTTTACGGAGAAATTTCCCCATTTTGGTTAGCCGGGGATCGTCTTTGACAGTTGATTTTGTACCTGCATTCGGATCATCACACACATTCATGGTCCGGAATTTATAGCATTTAAAAGTCATGCCTGCTTCCCTTTTCCTTGTAGGAGTATAGAAAACCGGAAAGCCCGATTCAATGACGATCATCAATCCTATGATAAGATAGACGGGAGATAAGAGGACCAGGACTGCCAATGCAAATAGGGTATCAAATACCTTCTTTAGCATAAAGCGTTTGAAATCATCCAGAGGCGTTTGTCGCAACTGCATAATGTTCAAATCTCCCAGTCTATAGTCCTTGAAATTATGTCCCATCCATTCCGGATTGTCCTGGATCATGCTTATGCGAATTCCTCTATAGTTGGCCTCTTCTATTGCATGACGGATTTTTTCATCTTCTTCACGTGGCAAGGTGATGACCATCTCATGAACAGGTACATTGTCGAGAATTTGTCCTAAGTCTTTTAATTCTCCCAATACATTAATTTCCTGATTTGTTCCCAGCTTTCCTTCCTCATCTACTACATATCCCAGGACGCCATAGCCCAGATGTTGGTTGTTTTTGCTAAAATTCATCACTTCTCTACCACTTTTCCCGTCACCGATAATGAGTAAATTTGAGCCGAAGGCTTGTTCTCTTATTTTCGATCTGAAAACTTTTGAAATCCAGGCAAAACTGAGAAAATTGAGCACGGCAAAAAGGCTGAGGGGCAAAATCAGCAGTTGCCATTCAAAGTCGATTACCTCAAATACAAGCATAAGTGAGGAAAGTATCCCCATATAACCGAGAATATTGATCGTCAGGTGCTTAAATCTTTTCAAATGATTCTCACTTAAATAGATTTCATTTGCCCCTTTAAAGGCGACAATCAGTAACCAGCTAAGATTGAACAGGATGAAGGCGAAAAGAGGAGATTGAATAAAGTTTCCCCAAAAGGAGGGTTGAAGTATTTCGCCGAATCTTCCCATATAAAATGGAATATACGCGAGATTGAGTAAGAGAAGTTCAATTATTAAATAGGCAAAGACTATCCTCTGTTTTTTAACAATCATTCCTGATTACATTTAGAACTCTAAACCCAATTAGATTATAGAGTCGTTTTGGCTGTACGGAAATCTTATGCCAGAGCAATACTTGAATCTGCCTATTTAAGAAGTTACGGGGGATAAACACAAGTATCAAAATTCGAATAAGCTTAATTTTTAGTACTTCCGGAGCCATGCAGTTATCCTGCCTGCTACTTTATTATGGATGTATTTAAAAATTAAAAAAGTACCTAATATTTCCTTGGTCTAAAGGTAATCTTAAAAAAGCTGGCTAATGTTTTTTTGCCTTGAAATGTTCAATTTTTCGGAGGAACAGTAGAATACTCTGGGTGAACGGTAGTATAGAAGGGATGAGTTTAAATCCTATTTTTTTGAATGGGAATCAGCTCGTTACCAATGTTGTCTTTTCATTCCCTTTCCGAACTAATTAAAAAGAGATGAATCGTGACAAAAATTGCCGGCTCCGCAGAAAATGCAGGAGCCGGCAATGATAAATTCAGATATTGGGGATTGAGTCTCCCCAAATCGAATTATTTTTTATTCTGTTCGCTTACCTAGCAGCAGATCGGAAACTTTCCCGGATAGAGAAACTAGGTAGCTATTTCATGTATAGACAGTTCTAAATTAATAGAGACGGACTTAATCACTGACTTGAGCCTGCTTCTCCCGGATTGCCTTGCGAACCTCATTTCTCGCATTATTTTGACTGCCATTTCCAATGCCTATGATCGTTAGGTCAATGTTATTGAGCTTGGCTTTGTCCTTAAATTCCATAATGATCTCTTTCACATCATGGTCAATGCTGACAGAGCGACTAGCGTCAATAACCAGACGGGTGTTTTGAGGTATTTCATCCAAGGTCTGCATGATATTAGCACGGTTCAGGAAGGTAACATCTTCAGACAGGCTGATGACAATCGCATCATCCTCTTCGCGTTTTTCCTGGGTAAAGAAATAAGGATTTCTAAAGTTGGTTCTCAGGATAAAGAATACAGCTACTGCCATACCCAATCCAATACCAATCAGAAGGTCTGTGGTGATGATACCGATGATGGTAACCATGAATGGAATGAACTGTGTCCAACCCTGATTGTACATGGTTTTAAACAATACCGGCTTGGCGAGCTTGTATCCTACGATAAAGAGGATAGCAGCCAAAGTCGCAAGAGGGATCATGTTTAGAATGCTAGGAATCAACATGGCTGCGAAAAGCAGAAAGAAACCATGGATAATAGCAGACATTTTTGAACGACCTCCTGATTGAATATTCGCTGAACTACGAACAATTACCTGGGTTACTGGCAGACCACCTACCATACCTGAGAGGAAGTTACCCACACCCTGAGCTTTGAGCTCGCGGTTGGTAGGGGTGATACGTTTATAAGGATCCAGTTTATCTGTAGCTTCTACACAGAGGAGGGTTTCCAAACTGGCCACAACGGCAATGGTGATTGCAGTGATGTAGATTTCAGGATTCCCTATCTGAGTGAAATCGGGTAAAGTAAAGAGCCCCAAGAATCCTGAAATACCTTCTGCAACAGGAATCTGTACGAGGTGTTTGGCATCGATGGCAAGATTCGGAAATGCTGCCGTGAATACAATATTCAGTACGATACCTGTAACAACCGCGACAAGGGGCCCTTGTACTAATTGGAATAGCTTAATTCTTTTCATGAAGGGACGATCCCAAAGAATTAAGATAGCCAAAGAGATTACAGTGATAATTAAGGCTCCAGGCTCAATAAAATTGAGCATGTTTGTTAGCTCAGAAATCGTGTTTTGGGAGTCAGCCTGTTCAAAAGCCAGGCTTCCTTCCGGTACTTTGTCATAGCCAAATGCGTGGGGAATCTGCTTGAGGATAATGATAATCCCAATTCCCGATAGCATTCCTTTAATAACAGAAGAGGGAAAATAATAACCGATAATCCCCGCTCGCAAAAACCCAAGCGCTGTTTGAATAACTCCCGCTATAACTACTGCCAGCAAGAAAGTTTCATACGCACCTAAAGAGGTAATGGCGTTCAATACAATTACTGCAAGACCTGCTGCAGGTCCACTTACTCCTATGTCTGATCCACTCAGCATGCCTACTACGATACCACCCACTATACCAGCAATGATTCCGGAAAATAGGGGCGCACCCGAGGCAAGCGCAATTCCCAAACACAGGGGCGTCGCCACAAGAAAGACGACGATACTGGCTGGCAGATCGTACTTCAGATTGGCAAACAAGCCTTTTGCAGGCAGTTCCATCTGAGAGTTACTCTGATTTTTTGTCATGAAGGTATTTTTGAAGGTATTTAGAGGCTCGCAATATCCTTCATTACTATTAGACAGGATTAAAAGAGATATTAGAATTCGATTAGGAATTTTTTTTGAAAATCTAATCTTATTTTAATCTGTTGAAAAAGAAGTGCTTGGCTGAATTTAGGGGTCTTTTCGGGATTTAGGGGTATTGGGGTAAATTGATGACCACAGCTGTCCCCTTTCCTTCCACCGAATTGTATTGAATTTCTCCATTGTGAAGATCAATGATCTTTTTGACCAAAGCCAGACCAATCCCATGTCCTTGTTTAATCCGAGCATTAGTCGAACGGAAAAAGGCCTGAAAAATCTTGTCAACATCTTCCTCAGGGATGCCCTGGCCTTCATCCGCGACGATAATGGTGAGTTTTTCATCCTGATTTGAGAAAGCAACGGTTACTGCTTTCTTATCTGAATATTTGAGGGCATTGTCCAAAATGTTGATCAGGGCGGTTTGGAGAAGATACTTACTTCCGTAGACCAGGCTGTCTTCATCTCCCGGATCAAATTCCAGCTTAAAACGCGGACTTTGAAAGTGTTCAATAGATTCTAATAAAACCTGATCTAAGGGGAAAATTTCAGGATCTGGCAAATCGAAGAGAGCATCCGTTTTCTCAAGATCCAGCAATTGACTGATAAGTACCTGAAGCCGGGTGCTTTCGTTAAGTACGGTTTGAAGGGCTTCCTCGTATTCTTCCGGGCTTCTTTTCTTTTGAAGCAGAACCTCAGCTTCTCCGCTGATGGCCGTTAACGGATTTTTGATTTCATGGCTGGCATTCCGAACAAATAATCGTTGCGCCTCAAAGGCATTTTGCAATCGATCCAGCATTTTGTTGAATGCATGAGCCACCTTCCCGATTTCGTCATTAGGGTTTTTGACATGCAGCCTTAGGTCCAGGCGATCTGCGGTAATGTTACTGGCTTTTTGGCTGGTGTTTTCTAAAGGCTTCAGGGCTTGAGAGAGCGCCAATCTGTCGATCAGTACGAGTATCCCTACCAGGCAAAAACCGCCTAATAAAAGGACTTTTCTGAGGAAGTCTAATTTTCGCAAACCGAATTTATCGAGAGCCGTCACCACAACTGCGTATTCTCCTCGCGGCAAATAATAATGGACACCTACGCCCTGACGATCTCCCTGCCAGAATTGTACCCTTTTTTTATTCTGAATTTCTGTGGCGAATCCTGGTGGGAATAGTTTCTCGAGCGAATCAACTCCGCTGGGCTGAAAAGAAATGGCGTATTCTTCTTCTTCATCCAGGGTCTGTAAGAATCGATCCCGAACGGTAGACTCCAATTCGGCATCATTCTCCAAAAACATAATCTCGGTTATCGCAACCCGCTCTTCCAAGCGACTGAAAAACTCCAGTTCATGAAAGGTTGCGGTAAAGATGTAAATGATGGACCCCAGTAAGGTAACTGCAATAAGGGCGGTAATGGAAAGTGTCCAGGTGAGTCGATCACGTATTCTCATAAACCTTGTCTTCGCTCTGGGCATCTATCATGTATCCCATACCGGTCACCGTTCGAATCAGTTTTTCATCAAAAGGCTTATCTACTTTCTTCCGCAAATAATTCACGTATACGTCAACCACATTTGTACCCAGGTCAAATTGGACGTCCCAAACATTTTCCAGGATATCCATGCGGCTTACAACCCGGTTTTTATTTCGCATAAGGTAGGTGAGAAGAAAGTATTCTTTGGCGGTAAGCTTGATTTCCTGACCGGCTCTTTTGACGGTCTTTCGGTTGAGGTCAACAATCAGATCCGCGATTTGCAGATGGTTAGATTCCTGCTTTAGCTCTACCGGACGACGGGATAAGGCATGCACCCTGGCCAGCAATTCCTGGAATTTAAAGGGTTTACCTAAATAATCGTCAGCGCCTGCATTCAATCCCCGAACAATGTCATCGGTTTCATTGAGGGCAGTTAGCATGATAATCGGTGTCTTGATTTTTAATTCTTTTCGGATTTGTTGTGTCAGCTCCAAACCGTTGATACCGGGGAGGATCAAATCCATGATCATCACATCGTATTCCGATCTCTCAGCAAGGCGTAACCCCATTTCTCCATCAAAGGCTTGTGTTACAGCACAGCCATTCTCCTCTAATCCCTTTTTAATAAAACCGGAGATTGCAGGCTCGTCTTCTATTAAGAGTATTTTCATCTGAGCTTAAGTCAAATTTACCTTTATGCTAACTGATTTAGATTTGAAAGGTTTCTAATTTCTCTAAAGAAATTAAAATTATATTAAAATAAAATTAAGAACACTGAAATTGATGCAGATTTTTGACATCAAGCCAAACTTCTGCATCAATTTTAGAAGGGAAGGTCTAAAACTTGTCTTTTAATAGTAGATAGTGGCTTTTTACGCATGCACTCATTTATTTTGCCTTAAGTTTTAAGCTTGGCTTAAGCCCCAATTATTTTGAATCGAAAAGGCCATGAATGTTGTCATTGTAGCAGCTGCATCCGGGATAGGCAAAAAGATAGTGGAAAGCTTCCTTTCTGCAAATGCCAAACTTTTTATTTGTGATGTTTCGGAAAAGGCGATCAAACAATTTCGAAGTGAATTTCCCAAGGTTTTTGTTCAAAAGACGGATGTAGCGAATTATAAGGAAGTCAAATCCTTTTTCGGGGCGGTAAAAAAAGAAGTTGATACACTCGACGTACTGATAAACTGTGCAGGAATTGCTGGGCCTACAGGCAGATTGGAAGATCTGCCCGTTGAGGCATGGGAGAGATGTATCCAGGTTAATGTAAATGGGATGTTTTATTGCTTAAGGGAAGGAATTCCGATGTTAAAGCGTTCTGATTCAGCTTCTATCATTAATCTTGCCTCTTCTGCATCCTTTTTCGGATTCCCATTTAGATCTCCCTATGCATCAGCAAAATGGGCTACAATAGGAATGACAAAAACCCTTGCTATGGAATTAGGAAAGGAAGGTATACGGGTCAATGCCATATGTCCGGGTAGCGTAAATGGAGAAAGGATAGATAGGGTTATCGCTGCAGATGCAAAAAAGCAAGGGAAAAGTATAGATGAAATTCGGGAATTGTATGTAAAACAAACTTCTATGAAAACTTTCGTGGAAGCCGAAGATGTGGCTCAGTTATGCCTCTTTCTTGCATCACCCAATGGCCGATTTATCAGTGGTCAAGCCATTGGACTGGATGGGCATACAGAAGGTCTTTCTACAGAAATTTAAGCTTTATTGTGTTGCTTAATCTTTCTTTTGAGCATTTTTGCTGCCTGGGTATAGCCTCCCCCAGAACCATCCACAAAATGGATGTGTTGATCATCCCGGTCAGTTACATAACAGGACATAATGCTTTCCGGGCTACTATGGATTCCATACAGGATATCGCCTGAGCCCTCAATTTGATCCAATTTCTGGATGAGAAGATTTCTTTGCGCTACCGTACCACTGATAACTGTATTGATCCGACCATCTATCACCAGAGTGTCAGATAATTTCACCAAATTGTCCAGGTACATCTTTCCACCCTTGTCAAATCTAAAGTAGACATTGCCAATCAGGGTTCTCAGCCAATTTTCCAAAAAGTAGGCAAAACTATTTTCTCCAAGTTTCACCTTCATCTCTGCACGAATTTTATCCATACTGGCATCCAGCCGAAGTTTTTGAACAGATATAGGATTTCTTTTCCCCTGACTGCCAAAAATGTTCTCCACCTCCTGCAAAACCTTTCGAAATACGATCCCCTGATTTTCCTCATCAAGAGATTCAACTAGCAAACTTAGAACTTCCTGTTTGTTCTCTGGAGGAGTAATCTTTTTCCATCTACATTCCATACCCGCAAGATCCAGCATTGAATCTCTGAAATCATCATCCCTCTCAGCAAGTGGATCATCCTTTTTGATTTGATCTTCTGCATATTTCAAGCCGGATCCCAATACAAGTGGAATAGGCAGTATTGGGCTCATATTTGCCTTGCTGATCAGCAGACGATGCTTTTCTTCATAGACTTGAGAAACGGGCATACTACCGACCCGTAAATACAGCTGGAAATTTTCCAGGGAGTTCTTTTTGTGTTCCTGAAGTGCTTGTAATAGGGGCGAAAGGATTTGTTCGGGGACAATCAGGGTTGCGCCGTCTCCTCCAAAGAAAAAAGGAATTTTAATTCCTGCCTTTCTGGCCAGATTCAATGAGGCAATGATGCTGCCCGTAGCAATGAGATTGACCAGCGAATGTTTTCCATCAGAAACCGCCTGAGTACTGTTTTTTACATCTGTGATCACCACATGCCAATCTTCAGGTACCCGTTGGAACAATTCCTCTTTCCCCAAAACCTCATGGATAGGTGCCTGCTGGCTATTGATATTTGTATAAAAGAAAGTGCTATCCGTTCCCATTTCTCTAAAGCCTGTTTCTGCTTACAAGTTAAAAAAGAAAAAGGGGAATGAAATAAACCCTCAATGCAGAAAAGGCGTATGATTTGTTTTAAGTGCAAGTCTTAATTGTTTCAAATTGCACCTAATTAACTTCTGGTTTCAGTTATCCCCTGAAATTTGCCCCTAAAGGTTCATTTCTAAGGATATATGCATTATAAAGAAATACATGTGCCCGATCATTTCTCAAGACATGTTGAGATTTATTGGGAAATGCAGATCAAGGCAGGTGAGCTCAATCATCTGAATGATCTTTTGCTACCGGATTGTACCTTCAATATCATTTTTACGGATCAGGATCTTTTCATTAAGGCTGCTTATGAAAAGCTATGGAAATGCATTCCTGCCGGCGTTCACTTTCTCGGTCAAAGAAATACTCCTCTTAGCTTTCGGGTAAAAAAATCAATCAGGGTTTTTGGAATTCGCTTTAAGCCTTTTGCCTTTGCAAATATTTTAGACATACCAGTACACAAACTCACCGATCAGTTTCTAGTCCTAAGTCAACTTTTTAAGCTAAAAGCCTCTCAGGAACAAACCATAAAAAATATCCTGAGGAAGTGGGAGACAGATTTTCAATGTTCTGAGGCAAATGTGTTGTTAGCAAGTCTACTAGAAGACTCCTTAAGCATTGATCAGAATTTACGAGCCCAACTCAATTATATTCTTGATCGAAAAGGCGTATTAAGAGTTCAGGACCTATTTACAGAATTTGGGGTGAGCAAGGTTACTCTGCATAAACACTTTATCAATAAAGTGGGCCTTAGTCCCAAAAAGGTATCTCGAATCTGGCGGATGAATTATTTCCTCCAACTTAAAAATACAAGTACAGATGAAAACCTGACTTCCCTATGTCTGGAGTGTGGCTTTTATGATCAAGCCCATTTTATCAAGGAATTTAAATCCATGTTGGGAAGTGCACCGCGAGAGTTTTTGGGTCAAAAAAGTGAACTGCTCGAAATCTCACGCTTTGCCATCCAGCAAAGGTTTAGCAACCAGTATGATCCTCGATAGGGAAGAGGAAGAAAGGAAAAACAAGGAACAAGGATTGGAGAATTGAGAAGTTGGTTTTTGCAGCTTCGCTTGAAAGGAATTCAATCACTTCTACCTTCCTCGTTCTTAATTTTGAAATCCCCACCTGCCTTTACTTTTTTACAATTTTTTCTTTTCCGCATATCCTAATTTGAACTCAAGAAATTAAGATAAGCAATGAATAATATACTAAAAATTAGCCTATTCCTCCTTTTAAGTCTGATTTTCTCAGCGGTACTCAGAGCTCAGGACGGGGAGCTGAGTGAGAAATTCAAGGAGGAAACCATCGAGCGTCTTTCGGAATTGATGAATGAACGCTATGTATTTCCTGAAGTTGCGGAGAAGACTTCAGCGCACCTTCAAAAGCAATTGAAAGCGGGACATTTCAAAGAATTCAAAGATGTATCTTCTTTTGCTGAGGCCCTGACCGAATCGGTCCAATACATCAATAAAGATAAACACATGCGGATTCGTCCCAATCCACCTTATAAAGCGCCAGAAAACAGCCCTGAGCGGATGATAGAGGAAAGACTTGACATGATCAATCGTAGTCGGGCAATGACAGCGGGATTTTTTAAAGCGGAAAAAATGGAAGGAAATGTCGGCTATCTCGACCTCAGGGGCTTTGCCAGTGTCCAAAGAGGAGCCCCTGTTGCAGATAACTACATGAAATTACTTTCAACTTCAGATGCCATCATTATTGACCTGCGGCAAAATGGAGGTGGAGATCCGGAAATGGTACAATACCTCTGTAGCTTCTTTTTTGACGAAAGGGTTCATTTGAACAGTCTCTATTGGAGGCAAGGAGACAGAACTACAGATTTCTGGACCCTGGATAAGGTAAATGGTGAGAAAATGCCGGAGGTGCCTTTATTTGTTCTAACCAGCAATCGCACCTTTTCAGCAGCAGAAGAATTTTCCTACAATATGCAAAGCCGGAAAAGAGCCACCCTTATCGGACAAACTACAGGAGGTGGAGCTAATCCGGGTCAAATGGTTCGAATCAATAAAGAACTGGGCGTATTTATTCCTACTGGAAGAGCCATCAATCCTATCACCAAAACCAATTGGGAAGGAGTGGGTGTTATTCCGGAGGTAAAAGTAAGTCCTGAAAAGACCCTGGAGAAGGCTCATGAATTAGCTAAAGAAGCTGCTGACGAATTTAGATCGAGAAAAAATGCAGAGTATAAACTTGCCTTGCAGGGATTATTCAAAGCCCTGAACTCCCACTCGGATAAATCTTCCGGGAATGAGATTGAAAAGAGGATAAAAATGGGGAAGAAGCTGGGCTTATTGACAGAAAATGAAATCAATGGACTTGGGTATGAATACCTGATGCGGGAAAAGAAGCCCAAAGTGGCTGAGGTGATCTTCAGAACGAATACCAAACTCTATCCTAAATCAGCAAATGTCTATGATAGTTATGGAGAAGCTTTGGCAATGAATGGGAAACTGGAAGCTTCCATCAAGAGTTATCAAAAGGCAGTGGAGCTGGCGGAGAAAAATGAAGATGGTAATCTGGGGCTTTTTAGAGAAAACCTGGCCAATGTCAAAAAACAACTGGCAAAGAGCAATGAGTAGGAAAGCTAAATAAATCCTTCGGGAAACAGGAAATAATCTAGAGGGCTTTGTAAATTTCGCTACAAACTTTTACAAAGCCCTCGCACTTCAAAGCACCTACCTTAAAAGCATTCATTGGACACTACACAGAAGTCGTAGTTTTGCCTGAATATTTCCTAAGCAGTTTTCCTTTAGGCGAAAGCAATAGCTAATAGCAATACAAGGCTTGTTTGGAAATGCTTATAAATTGGATCCAAAAGGCTAAAGCTGTAAAATTGGCTTACCCTAAAATGGAAGAGGCACAGATAGGTCCGGTTATTTCAGATAACAAGCCGAAATCTTAAATGATCCTCCGGAAATCGGTGCAGATAAACAGAATCTATTAACGGAAATGGGATATTCGGACGACAAAATTGAGCAAATGAAAGGGGAGGGGAAGATGGGATAAAAATATGTGAAGAAAGCTTTTAAACCCTTGTCATTTTGAAGCCTGGCTTCTGTCCGGCTCTTTGCAATTAAAAATCCAGGATTTGACAACAGAAAAGGAAAAAGCCTATGCCGATTAGACACAGACTTTCTTTATAATTAGTACATCAACTCCTTAAACAGCTATTGCCGGGATTCAGCGATTTCAGCAGAAACCTTTTCATCCGCTAAAGCTACTTTTGATCCACATTTGGCTTTACACTCCTCGACCGACATGCCCATCTTTTTGGCGCATTCCTCTATTGAACCGCAGCTTTTCTTATTTGCTTTAGTGCTGGTAGAAGTATTGGCAACTCTTATGATGGGTAGAGCTGAATTCTCAGCTGATGCAGTCGAAGTAGTTTTGCACTGCTTGTTTCTTTTTAGGTAATCTTCCAGGCTGATTCCCATTTTGGCTGCACATACTTCAGGTGGAACAGGTTTGCAGCTGGTCTTCTCTGTTTTGGCAGCGGTTTTGGAAACTTCGGCAGACTGAGCAAAAGCAGTGAAACCAAGGAAGAGGAAAACACAGCATAGGCTGATCATCTTTTTCATAATTCTATTGTTAAATGTTTTCGGTACTGCTGATAAGGCAGCGAATAATCTAGTCCAAAATTATCCATCAAGTAGATACGAACTTGTTTAATAGCTCCTAACAGCTTGTTAAAAAGTTGTTAAAGACCAGCCTCGAAGCTGAAAATTTAGGTTCTTTGTTTAGCATAAAAGCCTAAAACCTTGAAGAAATTATCTCATTTCAAACAAGTCCCTTATCTCTTCGGAATTGTCTGCCTGGCTTTATTCGCCCTAATGGCCTTTCAAATCCATTGGCTCACTACCTCTAAAAAGCTGATTGAAGAGCAGTTTGACCAGAAAGTGAATCTTGCTATGGGTAGCGCCTTGAGCGATTTCTACCGACTGAAAGATGAACCAGGGTTTCCCCTTCAAAAGCAATGTGGAACGACCAACTATATCAATTATCTATCAACCCAAATTCCCTACATCAGCTTCGGAGATCAGGAGTTGCTGGAGGAAAGATTGAGTACTTATATGGCCTGCTATGGGATAGATGAAAAATACAGGGTCGGCATTTTTGCGGCAAATGAGGGGAATTTTGCCCCGACCTATTGTTCGGCCATAAATATGAGTAGTAGCTGTAAAGATCCCATGATGCTGGGTATTTCATTTATTTCAAGAGAGGATTATACCTATTCGAAAATGGGTTCAATGATCCTTTCATCCATTCTCATCTTCCTATTACTGGCATCCGTTTCTTTTATGGTGTTATGGTCTTTGGTCAAACAAAAGAGGATCACAGAGAATAATATCGACTTCTTCAACAATACGGCCCACGAACTCAAAACCCCATTGACCAATATTTCACTGGCACTTAAACTGCTCAAACGTAAACATACTGAGCTAGAAGACAATAAGTACGCCCAGATCATTCAAGCGGAGAATTCGAAATTGGCCTATCAGATTGAGCGGGTACTTTCTTTAGCCAGACTTGAAAATGGAGAATATAGCTTAAAGAAAGAGGTACTTGATCTGGGGAGCTTGCTGAGTGAGGTGATAGATGAAATGAGTTTGATAGCTGAGGAAAGAGGAGGAGAGATTGAATGGGAAACGCCAGAGAAAAGTCTACAGATCATGGGGGACTATTACCACCTCAGCAACGTCTGCCGTAACCTGATCGATAATGCCCTGAAATATTCCAAAGATCCTCCGCGAATTAAAATTTCCCTTTCCGAAGATGATAAACACGTGCGACTCTTGTTTAAAGACAATGGCATCGGGATCAGCCAAAAGGATCTGGATCATATTTTTGAAAAATTCCAAAGAGTCAATACCGGAAATGTTCGTGAAGCCAAGGGTTTTGGGATAGGTTTATCTTACGTCAAGACCATTATGGTGATGCATAAAGGTTTTGTGAAGGTTGATAGTGAGTTGCAAAAGGGGAGTTTGTTTCAATTGTTAATTCCTTCTTTATAGATGTTTGTTTTTCATTTTTTGAGGGTCTTTTTCCTCTTTTTGAGAGAAAAAGTGGAAAAACGAAGTCGGAACGAAAGAACCAGCCAACCCGCATTTCCATCCCCTAAATTCTCGTTCCATCTCCAACGCGCTTTGGGGTTGTTTTTAAATATAAGTACCCAACATCCGTCCCTCCTTCAAGCGCGATGGCCCACAAGATATGGTGGTCGGGGCGGACAGTGCGGCTGGTTTAAAATCTTGCCGGTTTTTGCGCCACTTTTTTTCGTAAAAAAGTGGCAAAAGCTCCAAATAACAATCAAATGCAGAAAAGAATACTCTTAGTCGAAGACGACCTAAATCTTGGATTCTTGCTCATGGACTACCTCGAATCCGCCAATATGCAGGTCAAACTCTGCAAGGATGGATTGGCGGGTTTGGAATTATTGGAGAAGCAACATTTTGATCTTTGTTTACTGGATGTAATGATGCCCAAATTTGATGGCTTCAATATGGCTCGTGCAATGAAGAGCAAAGGCCTGGAAACCCCTTTCATTTTCCTCACAGCCAAATCGATGAAAGAGGACAAATTGCTAGGCTATGATTTGGGTGCTGAAGATTATGTAACCAAACCTTTCGACGAAGATGAATTACTTTGCAAAATCCATGTAGTACTGCGGAAGTATAAAAGCGATCCCTTCAAAGATGCGCCTACTCAATTTCAAATCGGCCAATTTCAGTATGATTTCAACCGACAGGAGTTAATGTTTGGAGGGCAAAGCTTTAGCCTTACAGAAAAAGAGAATCAAATCCTTCGACTTTTGGCTCTGCATAAAAACCGCATCCTCAAAAGACAAGATGCATTGGAGCATATTTATGGGAAGAAGGATTATTTTTTGGGTCGGAGTTTTGATGTGTATATTTCTCGGATTCGGAAGCTGCTAAGCAAAGATCCGAAAGTAGAGATACAGAATATTTATAAGGTAGGTTTTATGCTGAATGATGGAAGTGTTAAAAACTGAGGCAGTCGATTGAAGCCAAGTTATGGGCTTGCTGGATATTGAGATAAGGCATACATACCCGCGCCCATGAATCCCGCTCGATTTCCTAAACTTGCTCGCAAAATTTTGACTCCTTGCTGGCAAGGCTTTAGGGCATATCTAAAACTATGGGTTTTGATCTTCTCTATGAGAAAGTCTCCTGCTTCAGAGATCCCGCCTCCAATAATGATCATTTCCGGATTGAAGATGTTGATGAAGGCAGCTATCCCCATTCCAACTAACTGACTAAAGTATTCCAGGCTCTCTTTAGCTAATTCTTCACCCTCCCAATACTTCTGAATGATGTATTTGCCATCTATTTCCCCCTCTTTTTCAGGTCTGGTTTCCCGATAGCGCTTTACCAAAGCAGTTGTACTCGCCACATCTTCCCAGCTATACACTTTCCCATCAATCAGCATCGGGATTACGCCCATTTCTCCTCCCAGACCAAAATGTCCGGTGAAGAGTTCCCCCTTGATAATCATAGCTCCTCCGATTCCTGTACCGAGGGTGATGAATATGGCCGTAGTAGCTTCTCCTCCTGCAGCATGTGTTTCTCCTATAGCCATCATATCTGCATCATTGGCTGCAACAGCAGGAAGGCCCGTGGCTTCTTGGAGAATCTTTGCCAGCGGAACCTGATCCCAGCCTGCAAGGTTAGGGGAACCACCCAGGACTAAGCCCGCCCCATTTACAACTCCCGGAGTCCCTATTCCAATTGCCTGAATATTGATTCCCAAGGATTCTGCCTGTATGAGGGCTTCATTGGCAGACTCCAGGATGTTTTCTTCAATTTCTCTCCGCGAGGTTTTGGCTTTACTGGGCCTTTTACTTTCCCAATGGACCTTCCGAGCAATATCTACGATACCATATTTGAGGCTTGTGCCCCCCAAATCTATTCCGATACCTGCCTGAATTACCATGAGATTGATCGTTAAAGTTGTGGAATGGAATGTTTATCCAAAAGCTTCCTGATCCAAAAAGCAGTAGGTTCGAGGATGCAGCCATAGGAAAGAGGCAGGCAGCTGGGTACTTATTTTTTGAGAGAGAAAGGCTTTTGTTATGGCTCGTTTATGCTTCCCACTAATCAATATGACAATAGTTTTGGATTGAAGTATATCAGCCATTCCTAAACTTAATCCATATGTGGGTTTTTCTTCCATAGCCTGCGCCATGCTGTGTTGCATACTTGCTGAAGAAAGATCAGCAATATGGCAATGGGGAATTAATTGATCTGCTGGCTCATTAAAAGCAAGGTGTCCATTCGCCCCTAAACCCAATACACAGAGATCAATAGGGCCTTCTCTATCCAGGATTTTCTGCATGCGCTTGATCTCTAGCTCGGGATTATTTGGATCGCTCTCAAAAGAGAAGTAGCGATCCTTCGATATTTTCAGGGGTTTTATAAGACTTTCTTGTAAATACTGTTCGCAGCTTTCGGGATGAGCCATAAAAATGCCTCCCCATTCATCGAGTTTTAATAATCGGATTTTTTCTGCCTGATCGCTTTTCAGCTTTTCGCTCAACTTTTTATAGGTTCCAATAGGAGTATTTCCCGTAGCAGCACACAATAGCAATTTTGCATGCTTCCTAATTTCTTCTAGCAGAAAGTTTGAAGCTGTTTCTGCTAATGCATCTTTATCTACCAGGACTTCAACTTTCATATATCTATAACATCAGCAGACTCATTATTCTTAAGGACTCATTTCAGAAATGGCATCCAGGAAGGGACGCATCTCCAGCAGTTGAATATCATCTCTTTGTTTCAATTCCCTGAGAAACCAACCTTTATGGCCCGCTCCATAAATAATCAGGAATCGCTTTCCTGCATATTTGTGTTTCTCCAGCGCCTTATGAATATTCCAGTAGTGCGCGATGTTGATATTGTCCCATCCCCCTAAGCCCAATTCCACATTAAACAGGCGATTATAGACTTGCAAAGCGATATCCTGAATGCTGTCATAGCTATGTGTATGGATAAAATAGGGATCATTGCGTTTTCCGCTAGCTTCATAAACCGAATCTGACTGCCTATTGGCTTCCCGATATGCTTTCCAATCATCCAAACGATCTGGATTTTCACTAATAGCTCTCAGTTTTTGGCTTCTTTCCTGAGCCATAGGTTGGGTCCATCCGGCTGTGGGGATAATTTCGAAATCCATTTCTTTGAGTAGAGGAAAAACGACATCCACATATTCCGGAAATCGCATGACACGTGGCTCAGAAATGCTATCATCCCTCAAAAATCCTTCCATGGCCTCCTGCATACGATCCGGAGGAATCTCGGCCAGGATAAAATCGGGATCGATCTCACGAATCAATTTATCCAGGTATGAGATATTATAAACGCTATCTTTTAAATGGCCGCTATGAATAGTGCCCAGGACCAAAACTTGATTTTTTACCTCTTCCCTGGATACTCCCTTGTCCGCATTTTCCATCTGGCTGCATGACAAAATGATAAGGAGGCAGAATGTGATTCCTATGCTTCTTCTGAGTATTTCTATGTGTTGTAGAGACATCTGATCTGGTTTGATTTTCTGGCAAAATGAAGACAAGCTCAATTCCCAAAGGTCAAGCGCCTTACATTCCTTCATAAACTATTTTGCCTCCTACCATTGTCATCAGGATTTTTCCGTCCCATAATTTATCCGGATCCGTCAAACCCAGATTGAGTACATCAATATTTAGCATGGTGATATCCGCCATTTTTCCAACTTCCAGGCTCCCGATTTCCTTTTCCTGAAACCCAGCATATGCCGCCCAAATGGTGTAGGCACGTAATGCTTCTTCAGGAGACATCTTTTGTTCGATATACCAGCCGCCATCAGGTTTTTTGTCGCGATTCTTTCGGGCAATGGCTGCATACAAACCATAAAAAATGCTGTGGTCTGAACCCGTAAGGTCCGAATTAAAAGTCAGGGGTACTCCTTTTTCCCGCATCGTTCGCCAGGCATAAGCCCCTTTGATGCGTTCACGTCCTACTCGATCCTCTGCCCAATCTAAATCCTCGGCCATATGAGGAGGTTCCATTGAAGCAATCAAATCCAGGCTTTTGAAGCGATCAAAATCATCGGGATGAACCACTTGCGCATGTTCAATGCGATTTCGATTCTTTCGAGCATTCGGGTGTTTTTCATAGACTCTATTGTAGAAATTCAGTACTTCCCGATTCCCGGCATCCCCAATAGCATGTATACCTGTTTGGTAACCCAGATTCATCATTTCAGCAACCAGGGCTTCATCATAGCCATATGCCTCACCGCTGACACCTTTGTGACCGGCTTTATCCGAATAATCCTCTATCATTCTGGCACCTCGAATTCCTAAAGAACCGTCATAATATGCCTTAAGCGATCGAACTACAAACATTTCTTCCATGTCCTGATCCGGCCCCTGCTGTTTAAGCTGATTAACCAGGGAAGTATCCGTAGCTCGTATCATTCCATATACCCGTATGGGCAAGTTTCCTTCATCTTCGAGCGCTTGATAGCTTTCATAATTCGTTCGGCCCATGCCTGCATCGTGAATGCTAGTAAATCCAGATTTTGCCATTACGTTCAGCCCATACAGTCCGATTTTTTTATAATCTTCGAGGCTTTTAGCCGGTAAGGCATCAGCGAGCATTCCGCTGGCATTGTTGAGAAAAATGCCCATGAGATTACCTTGTGCATCTTTCACGATTTCACCACCAACAGGAGCCTCACTGTCTGAATTTATTCCTACCAATTCCATAGCCATCCGATTCGCAACAGATGAAAAGCCATGAGCACCGAGCAGATAGACCGGATTATCAGGGAAATGAGTGGAAAGCAGATCTGCATTGGGAAGGGCTTCTGTCGAAAGATTGCCTTCGTCATATCCAAAACCCAGAATCCAATCTCCTTTTTTAATATTCGGATCTGATTCTTCCTTTAAGGTCTGAACAATCAACTCCTTATCCTTCAAATTTGTGAGATCTACTTTCCCCAAATTTGCTCCAAAGCCAAATGGATGGGTGTGTGAGTCTATCAAGCCCGGGATAAGAATGTTGCCTTCTGCATCGATGATTTGTGTCTTATCTCCTTTATATTCTAGAGCGGATTCCTTATTTCCGATGTAGATGAGTTTATCGCCCTTAATGACAATTGCCTCCGCATCCGGATTCCATCTTCCATCCGTGAACGGAGCATCAGCTGCTGGTGTTCCATTTTCATCCGGATCCTCCCAGGACAGGGTATAGATTTTCGCGTTGTGAATAATAAGGTCAGCTTCTGAAGTTGTTGTTTGTGAGGGCCCGCAAGAAATATCAAGCAAAAGAAAGCTGCTTAAAAGCAAAATCCAGGGAGCCTTGGAAAGCCGTGTAGTAGTAGGTCTTTTCATTTCATTTAGGATAGGGTGGACAAATCCATTTCTAACGTGCCTGGAAGATACAAAAAGCTGCTACACGAAGAAGTATAAATCCTCCTTGAAATAATTTACCGAAGGCATATGAGCCTATAGCATCTTTTCAACTTACTCTTACCTATTCATTTGGCTAAAATGAAATCTCATAGTTTCCGGCCGAAAGAAGAGGGAAATTCCCGCCTTTAAGTGCTTTCCCATTTATCCTCATTTTCCTTAAAACTTCTTCCCCAAAACTTTCAGGCTCCAGTTTGATTTGCATCTCTCCCGGTATTTCCAGCATCAGCTTGCCTTCTTCTTGCCCTAACTGCCATGAGAGTTTTAATGTACCCTCAGGCGAAGGGATTTCAGCTTCAATATTTTCCAGGGAAGTTTTAGGTAAATGAATGAGTATTTCCTTCATGCCCGGTTCTGTTGGATTCAGTCCTAAAAGGTATTCAGCAAATAGGGCAGGGGGAAAGGCACTTTCTGTTTGGGCATCGCTTCGGGAAGTTTTCCTTTTTTCACCACTCCTTCCTGTAGCATCCAGCCACCATTCTTCCCAAAGACTTTGGTTCCCCTCAGGAGCAAGCATTTTATCAAACCGTCGACGAAACAAGTCGAATGATTCATCTATGTATCCATTTTCACAGAGACCTTTATGGAGGAAATAGGACATGGCCGGTGTAACCATGGTCATACCCGATTCACGATTTACATAATTGAGCTTGTCCTCTTCCAAAATTTTTGCAATTACTTGCTCTCTTTGATTTTGTGAACCCAGGTTCAGGCTAAGCGCCATGGCCTGTGTATGTTCTGAAAATCGTTTGGAAATGCCACCATCGATATATGCATCTGAAAACAAAGCCTGCTCATGATCCCATAGTTCAGTAGAAAGAGAAGTCCTCAGTTTTTGGGCTCTATCTTCATAGGTTTGAAGATCCCTTACGCCAATCCAGTTCAGCACTTCCACAAAATCTTCCAATGCTCCTAAGTAATGCCCATTGAGGGTGAAATTGGCCCCTCTCCGATCAATTTGTGCGTGATCCAACCAATAAGGGTAAGGGGGATTGTTGATCATCCCAAGCTCATTGGTATAGCTGTGTAAGAGATCCATAAGTTTATGGGCAGCAGGAAGCAAGTGTCTGGCTGTCTCATAATCACCGGAGTAGAGCAGGTAGTTTCTCAGGCTACGAATCCAAAGACAGTTGGAATCCAGGATAATCATAAAATCATCCGCGGCCAGAGGTGCATAAGCAGGCATGATTCCGTTTGCATCCTGTTCCTGAGCAACCTGAACCAAATACCTTCTTTGAAGTTCATGATCCCCAAAGAGCCAGTAATTTCCCATAGCCCCATAGTAGCCTGTTTGCGCATACTGACGTCTTTCTCGATAATTGTCGGTATATCCATCAGTCGTACAGGCTTTGATGGTACGATCGGTAGCA
Organism: Bacteroidia bacterium; assembly: GCA_033391075.1. Taxonomy (NCBI): domain Bacteria; kingdom Pseudomonadati; phylum Bacteroidota; class Bacteroidia; species Bacteroidia bacterium. The sequence goes on along the minus strand of JAWPMV010000005.1, from coordinate 106,130 downwards.
TCCATATAGGCCTGAATCCAGGGAGCCTGAGGGGAACGGATGTGGCCCTTACGTTCGAAGGGATATTCTATATATCGAATACCAGCATAATGGATATTGACAGGGGCTGAAGAAGCTGGAATCAAAATTCCCATATACCGAGCCGGTTTAAAATAAGTAGCTTCCCAGCTATCCCTTTTGCCTGATAAAATGATCTTGTCTTCAAAATCAGAGAAAACCACCTTATGAGAAAAAACCTCATCTACCAAAAAGGGTGCACATAATATGCTTATTTCTGTACCTGCTTCCCCCTCAATCTCCAACTGAGGGCTACCATTTTTTAAACTTCCCAGATCAAAAAGGATAAAGAATGATCCCTTTTCGTGCGGAGTCGAAATTTCCAGTGAAGATTGCTGCCTGGCATAGGATTCCCATTGTTTCTTAATTCTTTTGTCCAGACTCCGATCCAGATTTACTCCTTGATCAATTTCTTCTCTGCTGACATATGAAGCCTGAATGGGAACTATGGCTATTTGCTTCTTCTCCCTTAAATAAGGAAGGTCTCGCAATAAAAGAGAAGTCCAGGGAGGAGTGAGGGGAATGGGATCTGCATCTTTGGGAGGACTGGGCCAACCCACATTTCGCATCAAAGGAGTCGCATATTCCCATTTTCCATCGTCAAAGTCAGACATATGCCACCCATGTGCATATTCCCTGAAATCTACCCGATCCGTAACTATCTGTTGAAAACGGCTAATTTTGGGTGTCTTGGAATCCCAGGAAAGATCCGCAGAGACTCTCCAACTTTTATCTGAAATCAGGGTTTTTGCAGCCATTTCCAATTGAACAAATAAACCGGCCCTTCCTTCGTCATGATAGGAATGTTTGTTTTGTTGACTATGTACCCTTACGGCCAGGGTGTTTTTGCCTTTCTGAAGAAACTCGGCGATCTCCCAGGCATCTACATACTGGTGGTGTGGGGCGGAACGGGCAGGCCCCCGGGCTACATATTTTCCGTTTACATATAGGCGATAAATTGAACTTGCAGAAATATACAAGCGGGCCTTCTTTTCTTCTTGCTCCAATTCAAAAGTCTTTCTTGCAAGGATGACATCATATCCCTTGCTTTCATCTACCCATATCCAATGAGCTTTCCAAACAGGATTTTGCTCTTCAAGAGGGAGCATCTTCGTCCAAATACCTTTTGCAGTTTGGGAAAAGAGGATCTTAGCTGGAAGAATAGCCAATAAAAAAAGCAGGAGAAATAGCCTTTGGGATTTGATGGACATACCTGAGAATGTTGAGTATAAAGAATGAAACAGATTTTCCTTAAGGAGTCAGGTAGTTGAGTAGATTGAGTAAAATCTTATCAGCCACAGGATCTTTTCCCAGATGCTCTACCAGTCTCAGTTGGGAGAATATGATACTCCCTTTGCCATAACTTAGCTCTGCAACATCTGAACCCCACCATTCTTCTCCCGGACCAGAATAGTGCATTTTATGTTCACGTGAGAACCAATCAAATCCCATAGAACCTACTAGCACATTCAACTTTCCATCTTCAGCTTTAAGGTTACGCAGGGTTCTATTTGCCCAAACGTTCTCGTAAATGTCTTTCATCATTTCATTTGAAGGCAAACCCTTGAAAATGGGATGTTCTCGAATCAGGTGAGGAATACAGGTCCAAAGCCCAACAGATGGATGAACCCTGGCCTGGAAGGGAAATTTTGAATTCTCTTCCTGAAATGCATTTGCAAAGCCTTCGATAAAAACCGTTTTCCCACCTTTTTTGCTGTGTTGTAAAATCTGCTCCAGTAGGGCATCCTCAAAGTTTGCCGGATTTCCACTTACAAGAAGAGGCAGAGAAATGGAGCTAGAGCTGTTAAGTTCGGAAAGGGTAATATTTCTCTGCTCTAGAAAACGACTCAGATTACCCTGTTCATCGTGAATGAGGACTTCTTTATTTTTGCTTTGGAGGTCTTTGGATCGAAATACGTCTATAGGAGTTGAATTTTCTGCCAGTAGATTCCCATCCGAATCGAGAATTTTAGCTTTTATTTGATAGCTCCCTTTCATTCTGGAGCTGTTTAGGCTATGATTAAATAAAGTAGAGACTCCTTCCTCCCAGTTTTTTTCAAGCTTTTGGGAATACACCTTTTTCCCTTTCTCTGAAAGCACTTCTATACATAAATCAGTTGCTATCTCATTTTTCTCATTGATTCCGATTATTTCGATTTTACTTCCTTTTTCAGCATAAATGTTTCGTGGAATACTTCTGATACTCAGTATCCGGGGCTGATTTGCTGCTTTGGTTCCTTCATAGGCATAGGATTTAGGATTTCGCCATAAATCCATCAAGCCCGCTCCCATGATCCAATCTCCTGCCACCAATGCATGGATACAATATCCATCCACTTCAGGGTTTGCTCGGACTGCTTCTATCATTCGCTTATTAGCCGTTCCGTGAATGAGCTGTTGTTCCAGGTAGAATTTCTGCATATCCGGATAGAGGTATTTGAAATTACTTTCCTCCAGTATTCTTACTTGACCTTCATGAAGTCGTTTGTGATAGCGAAAAGCGGGAGTAAGCGGATTGCCCACTTGTGCAAATTTTTCATTATTGACCGTCAAATCCGGCAAACTCCCGTAGCCTAATTCAGAAACATAAGACATGAGTCCGGGAAGGACATTTCTACCTGGTGTCCGGGCCGTATATCCTGCCCTTTTCTTTTCTTCTTCAGTCATACCAATCGATAAATATCCATCATAGCGGTCCTTATTGATAAATGGTCCCGGATAATTGTGGATATCATTGAATTTTGTGGCTTCGTATTCATAGGGGAGATACATATTTGCTCCAAATGCCCAACCACCTGACTCATCGAGGATAAGACGACTAGGGTCTAGTTCACGGGCAAGCATGGCCATAGGCCGCATCATTTGCTTTAGTACAGGTCGATGGAGTTCGTTGAATAATTCCCATTGAATAATACAGGCTCGGTTTCGGTCGCGGAGAATGGCTTGTCTGACTTCATTTTCTACTCGCATAGGCAAATAGGGAGTAGAGAAGGGGAGTTGCATGCATTCAAGTGCGGGACTGCCTACAACCAGAACTCCCATTTCATCCGCCAAATCCAACCAAAGTGGAACCGGTGGCCTCCTCCAGGGTCGAATCAAATTAAAACCTGCATCCTTGGCCATTTGAATTTCCTTCCGGATCATCTCTTTGGAGTCGGGATGTGCAATTCCATTGGGATAGAGTCCTTCGAAAAAAGAGGCTTTGAGGTAAATTTTCTTTCCATTCAGATAGAAATCTTTGTCTTTGATAGTCAAGGCTCGCATGCCGAATCTTCCGGACCAACTATCTGCCATTTCCCCATCAATATGGGTAGTGACTTCCAAGCGATATAAGAAAGGATCATCCGGAGACCAATAATGGGACTTGGGAATAGGCAGGGTCCAGCTGTGCTGATTTTTACCTGAATGAAGCTCCCAAATTTCCTTGTGAAGTCCTACTTCACTGCTTTCATTAACCTCATAAATGTTGAGTTGCAGCTCTATATTTTTATTCTGAATTCCTGTATAATCAAGCAGTACTTGAATGCTGGCCGTATTGTTCTGGATATTGGGTTGGATATATACGTCATCTATATACAATTGCTCGCTGGCCAAAAGCTGTACAGATTGCCAAATCCCTCCGGAGATACCTCCTCTCCATTGAGGAGTTTCAAGAGCTTTCATCCCGTCGATTTCTTTATCGGATAAAAACAGAGGCCCGACAACTCGTAGGGTTACGACATTCTTTTCACCCACCTTAATCATTTCATCTACCCGAAATTCAAAAGGACTAAATCCTCCTTCATGGTAGCCAACTACTTCATCATTGATCCATACTTCGGAGAGGTAGTTTACCGCGCCAAAGTGCAGACGAATAAGTTTGTTTTCCCAGTCTGCTGGCACTTCAAATTCCTTGCGATAAAAAGCGACTCCTTCATAGTCTTGCTTAATGGTTTCCCAGGCGATTGGAAGCTGAATGAATTCCTTAGAAGCATGATTGGAAAATATTTTGTCCTTCATCCAGTCAGCTTCTCGCCCTTCATTATGTTCATCAAAAATGATTTCCCAAGCTCCGTCCAGGGAGAGACTTCTTTCTTCCTGAGAAAACAGGGAGCATGTCATAAGACAGATGATAAGGGCTAAGAATATGCTAGTACGGTAGTCCATCATTTTTTCCTGTATTTATGGGAGCTGCAGGTTCTCAAGAGCGCCCAATTTATTTTCTTTAAAGTAGGCTTGAATTTCTTGTCGAAATAGCTTGCGTCTTTTTTTCTTTTTGTGGGCTATGTTGGCCCATTCAAAAGGGTCTTTTTTGTGATCGTAGAGTTCTTCCTGTCCATTATTATAAAGGATGTATCTATAGCGATTGGACCTCAAAGCATAGTGCTGTTTTGCAGGATCATTCAGATACTCAGGTCCGGCATAAACTACAGTCAAGGCAGGCTTATTCTTCCAGGATGTGGTCTTAGGATTTTTTAACAAGGGAAGCAAACTCCTTCCGTCCAGAGCATGCCCTTTCGAATTCTTTTTTGTTTCATTTGGCAAATTGCAGAGTTCAATTAGGGTAGGATATACATCGATAAGGGAAATACTTTGCTCAATCCTGCTTCCTGCTTTTGTCATATTTGGGACTCGCATTATCAGAGGGATGCGTGTACTTTCTTCCCAGAGAGAGTTTTTATAGAGATAGGCTTTTTCTCCCATATGAAAGCCATGATCACTTGCCAATATGACGATGGTGTTTTCTTTAAGAGGAGAATTGTTGAGCGCATCCATTACCGTCCCTACATTGTCATCTACTGCAGCCACACAAGCCAAATAGGCCTGCGTCCACTTTTTTAATCCCATTTCTCTACCTCCATAAGCCTTGCTTATTGCTTCATGCATTTCCCTCCCAAATCTTAAGGTGAATACATCTCCTTTATATGCGACATTCAAATGGGTGTCATCTGAATCTCCTTCTTTTATAGTAGCCAATTCAATTTCATCGAGTGGGAAACGGTCAAAATATTTTTGAGGAGCAAGCAAGGGAGTGTGAGGTCTTAAAAAGCCTACTGCAAGAAAAAAAGCTTGATCGGACTTATTTTTAGAGAAATTTCGAATCATATTCGCTGCCCAATTGGCATTTACCTCATCAGGTGTAGGGTCTCGATCCTCATCATTTCGGTATCTCATTTCTTTGTAGGGAATGTTGTTTCCATTTCCGGTGGTCCATAGAAGTGCTTTCCCTGCCTGATCCTTTCTCCCTTCCAGATTTACAAAAGGACCAAGGGAACCATCTACCCATCCGATGTCAAAAAAGGGAGCTGGAACATCGGGGTGGGGGACTCTTTCCTTTCCATTGAAGGGAGATGGTCCATAATCGGCCGGATTTTCAAACTCAGTCCAAAGATGCTCTTGATTGTGGTGCATAATTTTCCCCGTTCCGTAAACCCCATAGCCTGCATCCTTAAATTGCTCCATGATGGTTCGACTATTATTGAGCACTTCATTTTTGAACCAGGGAGCCTGGAAGAAGTTTCTGGAATGATGAGGATAAATTCCGGTGAACAAGCTGGCACGAGAAGGACCGCACATCGGAGCATTGGTATAGGCTTGTTTAAAGAAGACGCCTGAATCAGCCAGTTTCTTAATATGAGGACTGATACTTTGTCGGTGCCCACTCATTCCTTCAATACAATCATTGAGATCATCTATCATGATCATCAAAACATTGGGCTTGTCGGAAGCGGGAGTTTTCGACAGGATTTGTGAGAAAAGCAGGGAAAAAAGCAGAACAAGAAATAAGATTTTTCTTTCCCCCAAATCCTTGATCGCAAAGTATGTTTGAATAGCCATCATCCCTCAATTGATTAGCATTTCATCTGAATAAAATCGAATGATATCCTCATCAACTTCAATGCCCAGACCGGGCTTTTGGGGAACGGAAATCATGCCTCCTTCCATTTGGATAGCTGGGTGAGTTAGTTGCTCTCGAATGCCATTTTCGGTACGATCATACTCAATAAAAAAATCGGGATTGATCAGGCGACCTGGAATCGGTTCCAGATTGGCAATAAAATGTAAAGCCGTATGAAAGGCTATGCCCGAACCCCAGGTATGGGGGATAATTTCAACTCCATAGGTGCTGGCAAGCGCTGCAATTCTCTTAGCCTCTGTCAGTCCTCCTGCTCCGCATATATCTACCTGTAAAATATCTACAGAATCGTTCTGCAAAAGTTTTTGAAATCCATAACGGAGGTATTCACATTCTCCCCCGGCAATGGGTATGCTAGTTTTACTCCTTAGTTCTTTATAGTGATGATAGAATTCAGGAGAAACGGGTTCTTCAAACCATCCAATATTGTAGGGTTCAATAAGGCGGGCGAGCTCAGCAGCTTCTCTTAGAGAATAGGCATGATTGGAATCCACCATGAGCATAATCTCATTACCTATGGCTTCTCTCACCATTTGCACATGTCTGAGGTCTGCTTTTACCGACAAACCGACCTTCATTTTTATGGCCTTAAATCCTTCCTTTACATAGCTTCGAGCTTCATCGGCCAATTCTGCTGGCAGGTTCGGACTTTCTGTAAAGTAGAGTCCTGTCGCATAAGGCATAATTTTATCCCGAAATTGCCCTCCCAGGAGTTTGCAAACAGGTAAGTTCAAAGCTTTGCCTTTCAAGTCCCACAATGCAATATCGAGGGCACTAATTGAGGCTACCAGAACCCCTCTTCTGGCAAAATCCAGGGTTTTCCGATACATTTCAAACCATAGGGTTTCCTGCTCCAGGGGATCTTTTCCCATGAGCAATGGGCATAAAAGTTTTATGCCAGCTGCCAGCACATCTGCAGGCCCATAGCCTTCTCCCCAACCTACCAGGCCTTCATCAGTGGTAATCTTTACGATGCAGATTCTTCTTTCACTGTATTCCCATTGAGAAAATGAGAAACTCTTCCCTAGCTTATCTGACAAAACAAAGGTTTCTATGCTACTTATATTCATTGATGCAAAGCTGTAGTGTGCAGTAGATTAATAGCTGTAAACCGAATCAGATTTAAAATAAACCAGAGACATGAATTTAGCTGGATGGAAATTATCCAATTTCGAGCATAAATTACCTATGATAAGATGAACTAAAATTAATTTGTTCTCAGGAGTTTTGTTTTATAATTGAAACCTTCGCCTTCCAGTTTTACGACATATATTCCAGCGGCTAAATGGTGTCTGATATCAACCTGATTGCCCAGAGCTTTGGTACTGGGGATTAACCTTCGATAAATTTCCTGGCCCTGTATATCAAAAAGCCTGAGCAAAAGGGTCTTCCCGATATCTTTGCTGGGAACATCAATCCATAACTGATCAGTGAAAGGGACTGGATAGATTTCGAATCCGGGTGTTTGAAAACTTAACTCCTCACTATCCTCTGCAATCTCGATGAGGCGATCTGCCTGTATATTCTGCAAGACTTGTTTACCCGAAGCACTCCATTTAATTACCAAAGAATCGACTTTATCGTAAGGACCCAGACCCAAATGGACAATTGTGCTGTTTTGAGATTCATGACTGGAACCTCCATAGATTTCCCGTAGGAGGATTTCTCCTCCTCCCAGATGGGCTTCAATTCGACTACCGATGCCGCTTGTTTCAGATTTTATGCCCTCCAGTTTTATTTTTAGCCAATGATAGTTGCTGTTATTTTCATTTTTGTACAAGCGACTGGGGCGAAAGAAATCTTCGGGATTTTCTTCCTGATAGGGGGTTTGATTAATAACCAGTAAATCCATGTCCCCATCCTTATCATAATCAAAGACCACAGAGCCTCTACCAATCGAGTGGTCATTGGTTTGGGTTTCGAATCCAAATTCACGATAGAGTCCACCCCGGTTTTCCAAAAAGAGATTGGGATTGGGTAGGAGGGAAGGATTCAGGCATCCATTTGAAATGTAGAGATCTGAATCCATGTCATGGTCGATGTCAAAGAAATTGGCTCCCCAGCTTACGGGAACGACCCTCGTCCCATCATTGGTGCCGATCGTACTAAAGCCTATGCCCCGATTGTAGGATTTCTCACGAAAGGGTTTATCGGGACCTTCATTAATAAAGAAGGGAGAAATCTGAATATTGGTAACCAAATAGTCCAACCATCCATCCATATTCACATCAGCAGCTGCCAATCCCATTCCATTGATTCCGTAATCAAAATCCATGGCTTCTCCTATTTCGGTAAAAGCAGCACGGGGAAATTCATTTCTGTACACCAGGTTGGGGGTTTCCCTGTCACCAAAATCATTGGCTACCAGAATATCAAGGTCGTTATCATTGTCGAAGTCCGTCCATAAGGCTTGAAAAGTGAGGCCGGCTCTCTCAATGCCATAAAGTTGGGAGGATTCAACGAATCGTTCACCATCCACATTGATGTACAAAAGATCAGCCGCAGGGGAAGTGTTGCCATTTACCAATGGGCCTTCGAATTCATCGAGGCTTCCTTCAAAATTGCTAAAGTAGTTGCATACATATAGATCTGGATAGCCATCACGATTTACATCTCCAAAAGATGCTCCGGTTGAAAAACTTCCTTCAACCAGACCAAAACTCAAAGACTGATCAGAAAAGGTTCCATCTTTATTATTAATCAGGAGGATATTGGGTGCCTCACCGAATGTGTTTCCGAAAACGAAGGTAATGGTAGTAACATATAGATCAGGCCATCCATCACGATTTACATCAGCCACTGCTGCTCCCTGGGTTACATAACCATCCAGGCTATTTAATCCAGCCTGAGTACTTACATTTTGGAAGCTCCCATCTCCCATATTCTGGAGAAGCTGATTGGGGCCAGCTCCACCACTCAGGAAGACATCCTCCCAACCATCCTGATTGAAATCAATAACAGCTGCACCGCCTCCAAATATTCCTTGAAAAACCTGAAAACTATGATTTATTCCAGCTTCTTCCGTGGCATCTGTAAATGTAAGCTGAGCAAACATTTTTCCAGGGAGAAAGCAAAGCGGAACCAGAATAGCGATGAATATAGGGCGTAGATATTCCGTCATAATAAAAGTCTAAAAAATGAGAGGCCTTGTCAGCCAGGGCCTCTCAATCTATTGATCTAATTATTATTTATCCATTTAGTATCCAGGGTTTTGCGTAATACTAGGACTTTGATCTATCGCAAATTGAGGGATAGGCCAAAGGTAATGCTTGCCTGGGTCAAAGGTTCTCGCTTCATTAATGTTAGGCATAAGGAGAACGGTTTCAGCATCTCTCCATCTAAGCAGGTCGTAATAGCGGGTTCCTTCCATGAAAAACTCAACTTTTCGTTCATGCTTGATCTCATCTCGCATGCTTTCCATCGTATGACTACCTACATCAAAGTTTGGCATGCCTACACGTGCACGAACTTTATTAACAGCTTCATATACAGCGGCTGTAGGTCCGGAAATTTCATTGGTCGCTTCTGCCCACATCAAGAGGATATCTGCATACCTAATTAGAATAAAGTCTTCTCCACCATTGCTGCTAAAGCTGTTGTTAGAGGTTTCATTTTTCCATTTTCTGGACGCAATCGGGATGTCCTTTACTGCGCCATTGGAGTTAAAGTTGTTTTCGATCAAAACAGTTCCTCGATAGGTTTCTCCGGGAAAGAAAAATGTACCACTAAAACGGGAATCTCTATTGGCAAAAGGATTATCTGGATCATAAAGTGGAGATTGATCAAAGGGTAATCCATCTGTCATATAATAATCGTCGATCAAATGCTGAGTAAACTGAAAAGCTCCCCAGCCCTGTCCTTGTGAAGCAGTGGTTCCTGCCAATTGATTAGGACCATAATGTGCTCCCAGGAAATTTCCTTCGCCAGCACCTACTTCAGAATCAACGTATTGAAGTGAGAAGATGATTTCAGGACTTTGTTCGTTGGATCCTCTAAACAAGCTTTCATAATTTGGATCCAAATCCACCGCTCCACCTTCCATAGCAATTACCTGAGCCAGGGTAGAAGCAGCATTTGCGAAATCATTTCTGAACAATTGGGCTCTACCTTTCAAAGATAAAGCTGCCTGCTTGGTAGGTCTGCCAAATTCACCCTGGAAAGGAGTTTCTTGCAAATTGGCTATCGCATAATCCATATCTGCATACATCGCATCCTCTACCTGAGATCTGGCTGTTCGCGTAATTACACGAGCCTCCGCGGGTGTAAGCGTCTTTAATACTAAAGGAACATCCCCATATAAGAAGGTCAACTCATGATAGACATAGGCTCTCAAAAATCGGAGTTCTCCTACAATTTGTTTGTAAGTGTCAGAAGAGGAATCCAAATCCTCTATCACTCCGGATTCAATAACTTCTAATATGGAATTGATTCTAAAGATTGCGCGATACCCATAATCCCATTTCCAGGTAACCACTCCACCCGTATTGGGGCTAAATGTACCTTGGGCAATGGCTTTATACTGGTATTCCCAGGCGCAACAGATAACAGCGTTTTCAGTTACAGCTTCAAAATGAGGTTGAACATGAATGAAAGCTCCTCCCCACCAGGAACCTGTAAAGGAGTTATAAACTCCATTTACTCCGGCTATGACATCTGTAGTACTTGTGAAAAATCCATCTACAGATCCTGTATCAATGGGCGTGAGGTCCAGGGTGTCTTCACAACTTGTTGCGAACATGAGGACCGATACACATATGATTCTTAAAAAATCTTTCATTTTATCTTAGCTTATTTTTTCCAAATAATTTGAGTTAAACAAGGGCTTGAATTGATCATTTGAAACAATTCACCTTAGGTTAAAAACTTGCATTTATTCCCCCGGAAATGATCCTAAGGTTTGGGAAACTATCCCAGGCACGGTTTACCCCTCTTGGTCTTTCAGGATCGAAAAAGGGGAAACTGGTAAATGTCGCCAGGTTTTGAGCGTTGACGTAGATCTGAACACTTTGCAGAAAACTATTGTCCATTAAACTCTGAGGTAAGGTATAGCTAAACTGGACATTTTTGATTCTGAGGTGAGAGCGATCCAATAACCAGAAACTATTGGAAGCTGAGGTAGATGGCCAACCATCTCCTCCCAGAAATACCCTTGGGAAAGTAGCGTCTGTATTATCAGGTGTCCATCGATCCAACCAGCGTGTATCTGTTGTATGGAGGTTATTAAATGGCCAGAAGAGTTCATTACTTCCATAAGTCTGATAGGAAGCTGCTCCCTGTACCAAAACAGCCAGGTCAAATCCTTTCCAACCAAAGTCAAGGTTCAGTCCATAGATCCATCTTGGATCCTGGTTCCCAATGACCTGTCGATCTTCTGCATCAATAACTCCATCTCCATTCAGGTCTTCCAATCGTACATCACCCGGTCCATACAAAGCATTTATACCTGTATGGTCTGCGGCTGATTCAAATTCAGACTGGTTGCGGAAAATCCCCAGAGATCTATAGCCAAAATATGCGCCGATTGGCGATCCTGGCTGTAGCACCGTTTGACCTGCATTGGCACCAGAAATTCTACGATCAACTTCTTCTTCTCCCAGTAGTTTATTCAACTTCAATACTTCATTTTTTACATGGGTTACATTTCCTCCTATTCCAAAGCGGAAGTCTCCAAAATTATCTCTGTAGAAGAGGCTAATTTCCCACCCTTTATTTTCTACCTCGGCAGAGTTAAGAATTTGCGAACCAAATCCGGAAATGGTAGGTACAGGTACATTAAAGAGAATATCCTCAGTAGTTCTAATGAAATAATCCGCTTCAAGCTGAATTCGAGAATTAAACAATTCTGCATTTATCCCAATATTAGAGGAAGTGGTAGTTTCCCATACCAGATCAGGATTACCTAATGAAGTCTGGGCGACTCCCTGGACAATACTTCCTCCGAAGTTGTAGTTTTCTGATAAACTCAAAGTCCTTGCATAGCTAAAGTTTCCAATATTCTGGTTCCCCAATTGTCCCCAGGATGCCCTGATTTTCAGGAAATCAATAGCAGAAGAATTGAAGAAAGTTTCTTTGGAAATAATCCAGCCTGCGGAGAATGAGGGGAAGAGCCCCCATTTTTCATTCAGGAATCTTGAAGAACCATCATAGCGCAAATTGGCCTCAAAGAGATATCTATCGTCAAGGACATAGTTTACCCTTCCAAAATAGGACTGAAGCGCCCATTGAGTTGCACTTTCACTATTGGTAGCAGTAGATGGATCTCCTGCATTCAGTGTAAGAACATTATTTGAGATAAAGGTGGTTCGTCCTGCCCAGAAAGATTCAGACTGACTGGTTTCCTGATTAAATCCTCCCAGAATTTTGAAGTAATTTTTACCAAAAGTCTTTTCGTAAGTAGCCTGAAGCCAGGTAGTTATATTGACCCCATTCCAGGTAGCACGAGAAGCCGACCTACTTTCATTGGGTCCCACCGTGACAACATTAGTAAGAGGATCCGCAGAAGGAGAGGTGAATCTTAAGGTGCGGTCAAAGTTATGGCGATAATTTATGGCTGCAGTACCTTTTACTCTCAGGCCAGGGATAATTTCGTATTCAATAAATGTAGAACCCAGGACGTCATTTTCTTTACGATTGAATTCGTTTTCAATAACGTTGAACCACGCATTTCCGACACCAAAAACTGGTCGAAGCAAATCTCCATTATCATTTCGTATTCTATCGACCGGCAATGATCTCAACATATTGGCAATCAGATTGCCTGGATTTTCCTGATGTCCTATTCGATCCCCACGGGTTAAGGCCAGGTTTACACCTATGGTGACCTGCTCATTTACCCGGGTATTAAGATTAAATCGACTGGTGTATCGATCAAATCCTGTTTTCTCCATAATCCCTTGCTGATCCAGGTAGCCAAATGAAAATCTGAAATCTGTATTGGACGAACTTCCTGCCACACTAAAGTTATGTTGTTGGATAGGGGCTGAAGAAAATAATTCGTCCATAATATTCGAATTCGGACCATTTGCCCGGAAATTGGCAATGTCCTGATCGGTATATTTCGGCGCTTCGCCGAAATTGGTCTGGGCCTCATTGTGCAACTCCGCAAATGCAGCTGCATCCGTGATGAGTTCTGGTAAACGAATTCCTTCTGTAGTACCAATATATCCATTGTAATTAAAGGAAACTCCTTCCCGGCCATTTCCATTTTTGGTGGTAACCAGTACAACCCCATTTGCAGCACGTGATCCATAAATAGCTGCCGATGCAGCATCTTTCAGGATCGTGATGCTTTCTATATCATCTGGATTTAGATTACTAATTGGGGCTTCAATCCCATCCACCAGAATCAAAGGGTTAGCATTATTCAGGGTACCGACTCCTCGAATCCGAATCAGGACATTATCACGTCCCGGCTGTCCCGAATTTTGGTTGATAAATACGCCGGGTGCGGCACCTTGCATAGCCACAGCCGCACTTGTAATCGGGCGGTTCTCGATAGCATCTGCATTTACCGCTGTAACAGCACCCGTCAGGTTAGCTTTCTTTTGCGTAGTATATCCGGTAACAACTACTTGTTCCAGTGTGCTTGCCGTAGCAACCATATCAATGGTAACACTTGTTTTGCCTTCAATATTTACTTCCAGGGTTTTATAACCGATGTAAGAAATGATAAGGGTAGTAACCCCATCTGGAACATCAAAGCTAAATCTCCCTTGCTCATCTGTGAGTGCTCCCGCTGTGGTCCCTTTTGCACGAACACTAGCACCTATGAGAGCTTCACCATCTTCATCCAGGACAGTTCCGCTGATTTGGGCGAACTCATTATCGAGATCGTTTTTTGGATGTACTTCTGCTGATACGCTGGAAATTGTAAAGCAAATCAGACTGAAAACAAGAAGACTACATCGAAAAAAGTAGTGAATAGTAGTAGTCAGTTTCATAAAAAAATAATTAGTAGATAGTCCATGATGTCAATTAGATGGGAATAGATGCGAGTGGCATTACCTTGCCTTTTAGCATAGGCAAATCAATCACACAATTATTCCCCAATCTGTATTGCATAAATTAGGAAAGGATGAAAGAAGAAGGTATGCAGCTATTAACAGAGGCTAAACGTATTTTAACATATATGGGAAAATATATGTAATACAGAGGATATACTTTTTTACTTATACCGGGGAAAGGGAATGTCGAAAAAGACTATAGGCTGCTCTGTAACTACTAGGAGTTTCTCCCTTTATGCTACGAAATGTCCGGTTGAAATTGGTGAGTGAATTAAAGCCGACTTCATAACAGATTTCTTTAATGGAAATCTCGCCATTGATGAGGAGCTGACAAGCCTTACTTATACGAACCTCATTTAGGAAATGGGAAAAAGTTTTATGGGTACTGTTCTTGAAAAATCGACAGAAAGCAGGAGGGGTCATATGGGCAATACCTGAAATCTCTTCCAGATTTATATTCCGGGAATAATTATTTGAAATATAGGTAATAACTTTTTGTAGTCGATTTTCCCTGGAACCCGAAGAAGGAAGCACAAAATGAGGACTAGAAAGGAGCTGATAATCCTCATCTCTGGATAGGATGTTCAGGACTTTGAGGAAGTTGATCAGCAAATCAACAGACTTACTCTCACTTAATTGCAGCAAAAGTTTGCCTATTTCCATTTGGGTTTTTTTGGAAAAAAGAATTCCCCGGAAAGACTTCTGCAACAATACTCGAATCTCGCTAAGTTCGGGAAGTGAAAAGAGATTTACCCCTAAAAATTCTTTGGCAAATTTTACCACAATAAAATCCGCTTTTCCATCAAAATTTGCGTCATTCCTCCATAAATGAGGGAGCCATTCGCCTACGAGGACTAATTCACCTTTTTGAAAATGAGAGATATGGTCACCAACGATTCTATGGCCTTGGCCTTCGAGGAAATATATGAGTTCAAATTCCTTATGGAAATGCCAATTCCCTCCCAGATATGGCTGGAATACCCTTTTAACATAAATTGAGGAGCGGATGTCCTTCTCGGTGGATTTGTATTGAAGTTTCATAATAATGAACACTTCCTTTACCTGGCAAGTGTAGTAGTAGTCAACTTAATATATAGAATTTTGTATGGATAAGAAAATAATGAGATTGCATAATAAAGGATTTAGAAGGGATAAAAATGTACCAGTCTTCTCTTCAAACCCGGAATTTTGTAAGGGATCTTTACATTTGAAGTTTGTTCTTGAAAAAATCAACAGCATGACAGGGGGCCAATACAATCTGGGGAATCATAGATTCTTTTGGGACGCATATGGATATCGAAAAAAAATCTAGGCGAGACCCAAAAAATGGAGGCAGAGGACAAGCATTAAACCTGAAAAACCCATTACTGCAGATTGAGGTGTATAGGTTTTATAGAGGATGTGAACCGGAACATCATGCAGACGATTGAGCAGCCAGAAAAAACTCGAATTGGCATGAAAAACGCAAAAGGATCCACAGCCAATCAGGGCAGCCATAATCTCTGGAGAATAACTCATCTCTGAGGCCATAGGCCCCAAAATTGAGGCAGTTCCGATCAGGGAAACAGTTATCGAGCCGGTAGCCGTTGTAAGGACTGCTGCAAGTAAAAAGGGTAACATTATACCCAAAGCAGGATAGGAAATAAAGAAGTCAGAAAGCGAGGCGTCCATTCCACTTTCTCTTATGATATTGCCAAAAGCTCCTCCAGCAGCAGTGATCATAATTACCAATGCTGACTTTACAATGGCTTGTTCTACCAATCTATTGAATTCGGCTTTTCCAGAAGTCCTGTTGAATTGCAAGAAAGCAATAAAAGCCCCAATAAGTACTGCTATAATAGGAGTACTGATGAAAGCAAGTATTTCCTGAGAGTATGAGCCTTCTTCCAATTCCAGAAATCCACCTGCAGCCATCAAGAGGATTGGCACCAGGATGGGTAATAGATCCATAATTACCGGAATATTGGCATGCTCAGTCTCTGTATCAATTTCTTTTTTTTGAGCCAGGAGCTTTTGATCATATTCCAGCCATTGATTTTTACAGGCTTTTGAAGCCCAGAGAATTCCTGCTGCCATAGCTAGGCCTCCAACTCCCAAATTGATAAGTAGCATTTTCCCCAAATCCACCTTTAATAAAGAGGCAACCACTAAGGGACCCGGAGTAGGGGGGATCAAGGTATGAGAAACGGTAAGTCCAGCTGTCAGCGCAAGACCTAAAACCAAAACAGGCCTTTTACTTTTTACTGATAAAGCTTCTGTGATAGGTTGTAAAATGATATAGGCTACATCTACAAAAACAGGAATAGATACCAAATATCCGGTTATTCCCATTGCCCAGGGAAGCTTCTTTTCTCCGGTTCTTTTTACGACCGCTTTTGAAATTCTTTGGGCGGCTCCGGTCTCGCTCAAGACCTCGCCGATAAAGGCTCCCAAAATCACGACTATGGCAATCCATTTCATCGTGTTTCCGAATCCTTCCAGTAAGACTTCCAGGCTTTGTTTTCCTCCCATTCCCAGTGAAAAGCCCAGAGCAATCGCAGCCAGAATAAGGGCTATAAAGGGATGTAGTTTCCATTTTGATACCGAATAGACCAGGAGGATCAGGATCAGCAGTAAGGACAGGAGGTTCCAGAGCATAGTTTTTACTTGGATAATGAACGAATAGGGAAAATAATGAATAGGTACAGATGGCACTAGCCAGATATTAACCATATATGGTCCTATTCAATCCATTCTTCTCTCCCATCAACTCTCATTCTTGTTAAGAATCCTGCATAATTCTTTGCAAAAGAAATCTCCAAATATTTGTGAAGCTTTTCCTATCGGTATTTACATTGTGTATGATGAATTCTGGTGTGCTGGCGCAGGAAGAAGGCAAAAAGAATATTTTCGGCATTCAAATCGGTGGGGGGATATCCAGCATAGAAGGATATGAGGCTGAAAAGCGGATGGGCCTAATTGGGGGATTGTACTGGGAATACAGAATCGGGCTTAGTCGAAAGGATTTTACAGGTTCAGACTGGGGAATTCCTTTGGAGATCAGTCTCGATGTATCCAATCGATTGCAGTTGGGCGGTATCATCAATTATGGGCTGATGAATGTGGCTAAAAATGATACTCCGCAAAGTTCTCAAGTAAAAAATCACTGGGGCAGCTCTACGCTATCCTATATCTTCCGATAAGCTTTATCAGAGCTTGATCTGAATGAGCTCATAGCAGCTGTTGTGAACTCTTTTGTTTTGGGTGAGATTAGAGATTGAATAATTTGTGTTATATTTACGCAAATATTTTATTTGAATTTATCTCTTCGAGCATGCACGTAATCAAAGCACCTGAAAGCATTTCCAAAAATTTCAGGACTGAGAAACTGATCTTCCTGGCAGGATCAATAGAAATGGGGCTGGCAGAAGACTGGCAGAGCAGGGTAGAAAACTATTTCAAAGATCTAGCAACATATACCCTCTTAAATCCCCGAAGGGACGATTGGGATTCCTCATGGGTACAAGCATTTGAGAACCCAAATTTCTATCAGCAAGTCAACTGGGAACTGAAGGGGCTGGAAAGAGCAGATAAGATCATTTGGTATGTAAGTCCAGATACCAAAGCTCCCATTTCACTTTTAGAGTTAGGCTTATTTGCTGCTAGTGGGAAAGTATTGCTCTGCTGCCCAACTGGATTTTGGAGAAAGGGGAATGTAGATATTGTATGTGAAAGATATCACATACCTGTTTACGAAAAGCTGGATGAACTCCTGGCAAAACACTTTCCAAAATCCAGGTAATTCTCATAATTCAAGCCAGCCCCTCATAGGGGTAGATCTGGTTTAGAAAACTCAAGGAGCTTCTGTAACTTGATAAAAGACACTCCTAAATACTTCCCTATGAAAGCTTCTCCTATTCCCTTATTGCTCAGTATATTACTTGGCATGGGTTATTGTTCATTTCTTGCCAGTCAGACGATCAGCAGACAAAAATAGATTCCTCCTTAATTTCCGAAATTGAAAAAGATATCGAAGATAGTTTTGGTCTCAATGACTCTCCCTTGAGTGAGATTGCTCTGAAATAAGGAATGTTTGGCCTGATTTCCCTGAGACTTTCCGCTAATTTTAGCTTCGCAAAAACATTTATCAATCATGAACGGCATACAGCGAAAATTGATAAATTTTCAATTAAACGAATCCAATGGAATACTCCCAACTCCTGAAACTCTTGCATGATGCTAGCCTTGCCGAACTCAAGACTGCCAAATCTAAGGGTCTGGATTTTTCGATCCATGATCTCTCTACTGATGCTAATCTCCTGATTTCTTATTCGACCTATGGATATACCCAAAATTATCGCTCAGACGAAATGATTGATTTTCTGCTGAGTTGTGGCCTCGATATAAATCATAAAATGAATAGAAGAGCTAATGGGGAGACGGCTCTCCATAAAGCCATCGCGACTAAAAATTTTGAAATCGCCAGGCATCTTCTTGAAAGAGGAGCAAAGGTAGATCTCCAGGATAAAAATGGGAACACCCCTCTTTTCAAAGCTGTCATGGGCTATAGAGCGAATCCCGGAGCGCTGGAAATGATCAGAAGCTTGAGGGATAAGGGAGCATCATGGGATACTGCAAATTTTCATGGAAGTTCCCCCAGAAGTGTAGCTGAAATGATAGGAGGAGGAATAGATGCCGGTCATAATGACAAAAGCTGGGACCTGAGATTTTTGCTTGCTGAGGACTAATTTCAAAGAAATCCTGATAAATAATTACACTTATGAATATTATTAAGCTATTCATCTTCCTTATGCTGTTCCTGTCAGCATTTGCCTGTACAAATTCCCCATCTTCTCTTAAAGTGGAAAGCAGGGAAAGTCTGCTGGCTGAAGAGGAAGCCATTAAGGAGACGCTTATAAAGATGTGGGAAGCTATCGAATATGAGGAAGTCGAGAAGTACGCGGAATTTATTCATCCGGATTTTACGCAATTCGGGGAAATGGATTCTTCCTTAAATATTGGTAAGGAAAAAGAAGTAGAAGGAGTAAGAGGATGGCTTGAAAATGCATCCAACATCCACACTGAAATGCTGGAACCCCGGGTAGTAGTTAAAGGAACTGTAGCCTGGATCACCTACTATTGGAAAGATCAGGGGATCAGTCAGGGAGAGAAATTTTCCTCTGGTGGTAAATCAAGCAGAATCTTTGTCAAAGAGGATGGGAAATGGTTATGCATTCATGGACATTATACCCTCTTTCCCTGACCCACCCTTTAGAATATAATTGCAGACGTGTTACAGTAAAGCTACCAATCTGAAAATACGCACATAGTTTTAGTAGGAGGAAATAGCTGATCTGCTTCTATTTCTAATCAGTAATGGTTCCAGCCATATTCAAGGACAGTGTATTCATATCAATGGAGGAGTCATGATGATCTAGCTGAGAAACCTACTTTATTACATAAAAAACTGCTTATGGAGAAACATGCATTGCCCTAAACATGCAACAAATCCTTCCTGCTAAGGTCTCTTATTTATATTCACCCTCAGACATGGAACTACTACACAAAGCCAATATCTTCATTCACCTTGCCTCAGGGACCATAGCTCTGATTCTGGGGCTGATAGCTTTGTTGACCATCAAAGGATCTAAACAGCACAATTTAGTTGGACGTTATTTCCTAAGACTAATTGCCTTTGTCATCCTCACGGGATTGATTGGGGTATTTGTTTTCGAGCGAAACACCTTCTTATTGGTAATTACGGTTTTGAGTGGATACGTTTCGCTTTCCGGATATCGGGTTTTAAAATCGAAAAACAATGAAGTAAACAAAACAGATATCGCTCTTTCCATAATCAGCTTGATTGTATTGGCCTATTTCCTTTACTATTTCCAATCAATAGGGATGATATGGTCTCCCATTGTTATTTATAGTACAGTTGGAGCTCTACTCTTTGTGCTACTTTATGACTTTCTCCGCTACTTCATTCCTAAAGAAGCATATAAGAGACATCGAATTTGGCTTTATGAGCATATCTATAAAATGATGAGTGCATTCTCGGCTTTGCTTTCTGCATTTGCAGGAACAGTTTTGGAGGCCTATCAGCCTCATAGCCAATACCTGCCTTCGGCTTTGTGTATGGGCATTATCCTGGGATTTATGTTTTATGTCTATGCCTATGGATTGAAGAGGATGTCCAACATGCCAAGAGAATAATATCTACAAAAAATACTCGTCCAAAAATCGGTTGCTGATCAAAAATTGGGGCTAGAGATTTGTATCAAAAAAAAGATATGAATTTCAAAGAGTTACACAAAAATGAAGCGCCCCTTATTATCTGCAATGTATGGGATGTCAGCAGTGCAAAGGCTGCAGAAGTAGCAGGATTTCAAGCCATAGCTACTTCTAGTGGAGCCATTGCCAGTATGCTCGGATATAGGGATGGAGAAGAGATCAGCTTTGAAGAAGTCTTATATATAGTGGAAAGGATCATTAGCCATGTAAAGCTTCCGCTTTCTGTAGATTTAGAAGCCGGATACAGTCGAGATCCCCTTAAAATCGCAGAATATATAAGCAGCTTGGACCGATTAGGGGTAGTGGGGCTAAATTTGGAAGATAGTCTATGGAAGGAAAACAGGCAGCTAGTTAAAGCAGAAGATTTTGCCGCTATGCTCAGAGCACTTTCGGTAGTCTTGGAAGAGAATAGAATTAATACTTTCCTAAACATAAGAACCGATCCTTTTCTGCTAGGGCATCCTGAGCCTTTGGAGGAAAGCATACATAGAGCTAAAATCTATGCAGCAGCTGGAGCAGACGGATTATTTGTTCCTTGCATAAGCAAAGAAGAAGATATAAAATCACTTATTGCAGCGACTTCTCTACCTGTAAATGTAATGTGCATGCCGGAGCTGGCGGATTTTTCCGAACTAAAATCATGGGGAGTAAGTCGTATTTCCATGGGAAATTTTCTGTTTAATCGTAAAGCTGCATACCTCCAGAATCTTATGGCCGAGATCAAAACGAAGTCAAGTTTTAGCCCCGTTTTCCAAGACTAGGATCAACTCATTCTGACTTTCAGATCGAAATTCCATTTTTTTTTAAGTAGTATGGATACCATTCAGATAGTTTGCGACTAAAGTACATCAAAAACATCCTTGTGTTCCATCCGTAGGCAGAGACTCAAGATAAAGGAAAGATGAAAGAAACCTATTTGGCTTTTTTGAGAGGAATAAATGTTGGGGGACATCATAAAGTTCCCA
The DNA here is from genome assembly GCA_033391075.1 of Bacteroidia bacterium. NCBI lineage: Bacteria > Pseudomonadati > Bacteroidota > Bacteroidia > Bacteroidia bacterium. Next base: position 84,936 of record JAWPMV010000005.1, on the reverse strand, counting down.
TGCAGGAATTACGCGATTGCCTTAAAGAACTGGGATTTGCCAATATTCAGACAATCCTCAATACAGGCAATATCATTTTCGAAACGGAAGCTACGAATCTGGAAGAGCTTGAAGGGAGAATTTCTGAGCATCTTGAAAAACACTTTGCTTTTCCGATTCCCTGTATCCTTCGCAGGGCATCTTTTATATTAAGCCTTTTTTCGGAAGAGCCTTTCTCAGCTATTGAAGTACATAAAGGAATTCGATTGTATATCTCTTTATTAAAAGAAAACAAAGAACTGGAGCCAGCTATTCCCTGGTCCAGTCCTGATACTTCTTTTCGAATTCTGGCAAAAAGAGAAAAAAATATTCTCAGTGTTCTCGATCTCGCTGTATCAGGTACTCCAAAAGCCATGGAAGCTCTGGAGAAATTTTACGGCAAGGATATTACCACTCGAAACTGGAACACCATCAAACGCATTGTCGGCAAACTTTCCCAGACATAACAGCAATTGCTGAAGTTCAATTAAAACGAAAACTGAATTTCAGGAGGAGAGGATGCTCAGCTTGAAGGCTGAATAAACTATTTTCAATATCATCTCTAAAGCTCCGCCCGGCATTGGATTCATCCTGGAGATCAGCAATAAATCGTAATTTCACTTCCATGGAACTTAAATATTTCAGGCTAATCAAAACCATAGCTGAAGAGGGAAGTATCGCGAATTCATCAGAGCGCTTGTTTCTGACTCAGTCGGCTTTAAGTCATCAATTGAGAGAAGTAGAAGAACGCCTGGGTTTTAAAGTTTTTCAGCGAAAACGAAATCAGTGGAAGCTGACACAAGAAGGAGAGGAAATCTATGCTTTGGCGAATCAGTTATTTGATTCCATTGAAAAGGGCTTCAGTAAAATCAAACAGATTAAAGAAGGCTCAAAAGGGCAGATAAAAATATCGGTAGAATGCCAGTCATTTTTTCAACAACTCCCAGGCTTTATTCAGAAAATGGGCATCCTCTATCCGGAAATAGAGATCGAATTAGATACAGGTCCGCGAAATGAAATGATCTCAAAAGTACAAGCCAATCAAATCGACCTTTGTTTGGCAACCTTTAAACCAGAAGCAGAAGACTTGCTATGCCTGGAGGTTTTTCGGGATGAGATTTTTGGGGTAGTTAATAAAGAGCATTTTTTCAATGAAGAGGACTATGTAGCTCCTGGCAAGTTTGCAGACTGTCATCTCATCATCAATTCTTTTCCTTTGGAAGGAGTTGCTGTCTATGAACATGCCTTGCGCCATCAAAGCATACATCCCAAAAAAATATCAGCCATTCCCTTTACAGAAATTTCATTGGCTATGGCAGCTGCAAATATTGGCGTGCTATGCGCTCCTAAATGGCAATTGAATTGCTTTAAGCTACAAGAAGAACTTACTTTCAAACGAATTGGGCTGCATGGACTCAAACGAACCCATTATTTGATCATAAAAAAAGCAGCCCTACAGAAAAAATATATTAGCAATTTCGTGGAAACCTTTGAGGAAGAATTTATCGGCAAGCTATAGTTCTTCTATCATCACTTAACCTAAGCCTCTCCACATGAAAATAGAAGCCTTACACGATTTTCACGATCCTGAATTTTCCCAGGCCTGGGCAGACAGATTTACTCCTAATCCGGACAGGACTCGCCTTTTTCAGGATATTCAAGAACAGATAGCTCCTTTGATCTCCAATGAAAATCCTATCCTAGAGCTAGGAATAGGTCCCGGCTATTTGGCTGTTTTTCTTTTGGAGCAGCTTACAGAAATGCGCTATGTAGGCCTTGATTTTTCTCAGGCTATGCTGGACATTGCTCAAAAAAGGACGCGGAAATATTCAGAAAGAATAGCCTTTTGTCAGGTGGATCTTGTCAAAGAAAATTGGCCCAAAAAACTCAGCAACAGGCCTGCCGCAATTGTATCTACCTGGGCACTGCATGATCTTTTTAAAGCTCAAAACATATTGAAAGTTTATAGGGATGCATATGGATGTTTAGCTGAAGGAGGAGTATTGCTAAATGGTGATTTTATCAAACCTGAGGAATCTGATTTTGAATATGAAGGAGGGCGCATAAAACCCAGCGAACAGCTAGTATTGCTTCAAAAAGCAGGCTTTTCAAAAGTGGAATGTTTAGCTGAGTATGAGAAGTCGGTTGATAATCCAACGACAGCCAATAACTACGCACTTTTCAAGGCTGTAAAGTGAGGCTTAGTGCCCTCGAAGCAGATTCATGAGCTCTTTGAGGGATTCTCAAATCCCTTTTATTTCTCCTAAAACTTTGGCAGATTAAGATAGAAAGAATTGCCCTGCACATGAATAGAATCCCCGCACAATCACACATTAGCCTTCTGCTCCTCTTTTCATTTTTTTTCTCCTGCTTCCCTGAACTATTAGCTCAGGAATTATCCACCCATACCGAGGAAGAAATTCTTCTGGTCGATTGGGAATCCATGGATTGTGATGACACCTATGATCCCTACAAATTAAAGAGTCGGATTAGCTTTATGGAAGAAGTGGATGGCTTGTTACATATTCGGGTCAATTTTGCAGATAACTGTTGTGCAGATTTTACGCCAGACATCACATTTGCAAATAATCGGCTGGAGCTTGTTTCAGCCACTCAGGAAGATAATGAGTTTTGTTTTTGCAATTGTTGTTTTTCCCTGGAGTATAAAATAGCGGGTTTATCAGGAAAGACTTTTGAAGTCTTTTTTAATGGGAAGAAAATTGAAGTATCGGATGAGCATTACGAAACCCAGAAGGTAACATATGAAATGTACAGGGGTGAGCAGATCAACTTTACCAATAAATACGGATTTAAAGAAGGAAGATGGATGGTATTTCATGAAAACGGGCAAGTAGAATACGATGGAGAATTTCCGAATAATGTGCAGTACCAGGATTCTGAAGCTATCTGGTATAAGAGGTATAATAAAGAAGGAGAGCTCATTTACTTTGATCGGAAGGATAGTATACAAGCTTGGTTTGAAGATAGAGAGATTAGGGCAGAAGAGTTTTCTTATACAAAAGGGGATACCAGCTTCAAGTATATTTTTAGAAAATTTGAAAATCGAAAATTAGCTGAGAAATCTCTCGTGCTTTCCTATCCTTACATACTTAGGAGTGAATTGAATCCTTGCTTTGAGGAGGCAGACCTAAGAACAGAAACCTTATATAAAGAGACCTTTTACAGAGATGGTCAAAGAGAATATCTGTTGAGCAATGATACCCTCTATAAATGGTATGAGAATGGGAATTTTCGGGAAATCGTTTTCCCAAACGGAAGTAAAAGATTTGATGAAGAAGGTAATCTTTCCAGTCAGGTCTTTCGATGGAAAACAAAGGGTCCCGCATGTCAAGCTGATTTACGCCACAATCTTTATGTGTATTACGATTCCAGTAACTCTATTAAAAAAATAGATATGACCCGAGATGAAGCTCTTGGAGAAAAGACCTATAAGGGACAAGATTATATCTGGACCTGGGATGAGAACAAAAAACTTACTTCTATGCCCGAAGAATGGGATGAAGATTTCCCCTGGGAAAAATTTGAGCTACTCACCAAACAACTCGAAGGCCATCAACTGCCCTAGACTATCTTGATTGGACGCTGCCGTCTAAAGGTTTAGGCTTATTCTCCCTAATATGAAGGAAATAATAATTCCTTCTCTATGAGTACACAAACTTCAAGTATCAGCAAATACAGATCGCATTCCTTTAATAAGTTTTGGTTAAAGATTACGGCTTTTGTCGTGGGCTCCTTTGGGCCTGTCTTTTTTCTGGGGACTATGATTGCCACCATGGAACCTGCCCGTTTGACCCTGGATATTTTGAGTTGGCCACTGGATGGTATGACCACTTATGAATCTCCTGATACGCGATTTCTCTCAGCTTTGACTGGAGGATTTTTGCTGGGTTGGGGAGTGATGATCTGGTTTCTCTCTACCTCTGTTTATGATAAAGCTCCTGAAGCTGTTAGGAAGGCAGTTTTATACGGCGCTCTTTCCTGGTTTTTCCTCGATAGTGTGGGTTCGATTGCTTCCGGCAATGCCTCCAATGCTTTATTCAATCTTCTGTTTCTGTTATTGGCAGTGGGACCTTTATGGAGACCGGCGGAGGATTGAAAATTTAGTCATCCAGCACCTCTGTCATTGCGAACGAAGTGAAGCAATCCCCTTGAATCCCAATAATTATCTAAAGCGAAGGAGATTGCTTCGCCCAAATTTTGGGCTCGCAATGACAAGCTTGCTTTGGTTCCTATTTGGTTCCTATTTGGTTCTTTATCATTCAAAAACATCCAGCACTGCTGTCATTGCGAACGAAGTGAAGCAATCCCCTTGAATCCCAATAATTATCTAAAGCGAAGGAGATTGCTTCGCCCAAATTTTGGGCTCGCAATGACAGGCTTGCTTTGGTTCCTATTTGGTTCTTTATCATTCAAAAACATCCAGCAGCGCTGTCATTGCGAGCAAAGTGAAGCAATCCCCTTGAATCCCAATAATTATCTAAAACGAAGGAGATTGCTTCGCCCAAATTTTGGGCTCGCAATGACAGGCTTGCTTTGGTTCCTATTTGGTTCTTTATCATTCAAAAACATTCAGCAGCGCTGTCATTGCGAGCAAAGTGAAGCAATCCCCTTGATTCTCAATAAGTATCTAAAGCGAAGGAGAAAGCCATTCGGGCTGGTTTTCTGATGGGAGTAGAAAAACAGGCTTAAGAAAAAAGCTGTAAATCTTTGGGTAAATTGGCAGCACAACATGACAGAGAAAGAAATCCATAGCCTTATTGACCTGCTTTCAGCGAAAGGAGTTTCCTTCGATAAAGGACTTTCGGAAGTGGAGATCGCTCAGGTCAAAACCAGCTTTCAGATTGAATTTCCTGAGGACTTGAAAGCCTTCCTTCAAACAAAACTCCCTGTTTCAGTTGGTTTTGTTCATTGGAGATACGGCATAAATTCTCAGAAGGGCAAAGAAGAAATCATTTATAGATTGAATGGGCCTGCTGAGGGAATTTACTTTGACATCAGACATAATGGATTCTGGATGAAGGATTGGGGAGAAAAACCGGATTCGTATCAGGAACAAAAAACCATTGCTTATGAGCATTTGCTGAAAGCTTCCTGGCTGATCCCCATTTATTCACATAGATACATGCCTGGCTCTCCTTCAGAAGCTGGAAATCCCGTATTCTCTGTTCATCAAACAGATATCATTTACTATGGAAGAACACTGGCAGATTACTTTTCCCAGGAATTTCACTTCCAATTGCCTGATTTTTTTTCAAATCCTTCAACAGTCAAGTCCATCCCTTTTTGGTCTGAGCTGGTCTCTTAGTAAATTATAGCTTCCATTAAGCCTACACTTATGCATGTCTTAGTTGAAATTATGTCACAGTTGGTCGCCTTAAACGAAGAAGAAATTCTGGCGATTGAAGAATCCTTTCCCATCAAGACCTATCCTAAAGGAAGCTTTTTGCTAAAGGAAGGTCAGATAGCCCAGGATGCTTTTTATGTGGTAAAAGGATGTATCCGAAAATACGAAGTGCAACATGCGGAAGAGAAAACCCTCGATTTCATTGTCGAAGAACAATCGGTCGTGGACTTTCAAAGTTTGACTCAGCGAACACCTTCCAATCTCTTTTTTGAATGCGTAGAGGAAACGACGGTTGCCATCCTCAACCAGGACAAAGAAAATAAACTCTACAAACGCTTTCCGCATTTTGAGACCATTTGCCGAACCAATATGGAAAGTGCTATGGGAGCAAGGCAAGCAGAATTTACGCGTTTTATTACCTCAACTCCTGAAGAAAGATACCTTTTTCTTTTAGCAGAAAGACCCGGTTTGTTGAACCGGGTCCCTCAATATCAATTGGCCAGTTATTTAGGGGTAAAGCCTGAAACTTTGAGTCGGATCAGGCGCAGAATTACCCTTAAAAAGTAAGGGCCTAAAAATTAAAGCCGAAATGTAGACCCGGCTCAAACAAGAAGTATTTATTCCATTTATCCTCTTCTCGCTGGAAAGATTCTGGAAGATTCGTATTGATCGGCCACCAGGTCGTAGTTATAGAAGGCTCCACAAACATGCGTCCTTTGAAAAGATCAAAGTGATAGCCCAAACGAAAGATATTAAATAGCTGGAAGCCACTTTGAATCTTATTGTCGCCCTCATCCAAATAATTCTGGTGGAAAGCGGTCGAATGAATCTGTGCATAAGCTCCTTTCCACAGAAATCTCTTATAGGCCAAACCAAGACCATAAGCTCGAACCTCTCCGGGAAAATTGCTACTCGACTGTTCATAATCAGGTCCATAAGGCCGACCCAAAGGTCCCTGGTAGGTCCAGGTGATGGCCTCTACTGAGAGTACATCTTTGGGAGTCAAACGATATCCATAATTCAACTGAAAATAACGAGGCGAAGGATCAAGCAGAGGAGTCATGATAATAAAGGCTGTACTTCCGATAAAGTGCCTGCGAAACTTTGACTCTGTTTGCTTGTCTTGTGCGTGTAAGTTGCCCAGAAGGCAAGAGATGGTGAGGAGAAATGCAATTATTTTAACTTTCATAATATTGAGTTTTTCTCCAAATAGGCACTTATCGAAATCAGTTTCATTGACTTTGATCAAGAATGAAAATTGATATCCGGGCATCCTGCAAATTTCCAGCTCTTTTTAGTACTCCTGAACTAAGAGAAATGGAATTGGTGGACAAAATAGCCCTCGAACTATTTGCCAAAGAAGAAGAGTGGGACCTGAAAGGAAAGCAGCAAATACTTGAGGGATTGCTTTCTTTGAAAAATGAGACTTGGTTGGAAGAAGGAGAAAAGCCTTTAAGCAAAAAAGAATTCCTCCATAAGATCAAGTTGGAAAGTATTGTTGTATTTCGAGGAGGGGAATTTCAGTTTTAGTATGCAGATGGAGACATCTTTTGGGGACATTGAAAGAGGGGGGAATAGAGGGTTAATACAATTAGTTCTAATCCTTCGAGCGAAAGGTATAGCATCCTGAGGCAGATCTTCTTCGGCCAGGCAATCATGAAACAGAAATTCAGCCAATATCCTAATCAATCCTCTAAGATCGGCAGGATAATTAGGGAAGGGTATGTGGCTGAATGAAAAATTGTATTGTCGGCTTTGATCATCCTCCGATTTTTTCCCAAAGCTTCTCCTGTATTCGGATTTACATCCCATCGAGGAAAATTGCTGCTCGAAATGTCCACACGTATTCGATGTCCTTTCTTAAAAACATTGGCGGTAGGGAAAAGATCAACCTTCAATTTATACACTTTGCCCGCCTCGATGAGTTCCCGACTGATTCTCCCATTTCGATAGCTCATACGAACGATCCCATCCGTGAGGTTTAGGTCAAAGCCTTCTGGAAAATCCTCAGAGGGAGGGTATATGTCTAGCAATTTTATCGTAAAGTCTGTATCTACAGCAGAAGAGGAAACATAGAGTTCCAATTCAATGGGCCCTACAATTTTCCGGTCTTCCTCCAAAGGTTCTGTTTGAAATACCACTACATCTGGCCGGGCTTTTAACGGTAAGTATGGTGGCTTGCTTCCTGCAAAATCCGCTCGTTCTCTTTGATTGAAGGCCCCATCTTTTACGCGAGCAGATACATTGCCTCCAAGAGTAGGAACCGGATGAGAGGGATCAAAGGTATAAGTAGTGGAAGACATGGACTTTGAGGATCTCTCCTTACCAAGAGTTCCTTCCTCTCCTAGATAGTAAGTCTGCTTCTCAATTTTCAGGGGAGGCCAGTGCTCAAAGCTTTGCCAGTATCCTCCGTGTCTTAACCGGCCTGCTTCATTTTTACTCCCATCTCCTGTTCCCATGATAAAGAGTTGTATTGGATCGGTATTCAAATCTGATTGATCTTTCCCCAGCAGTAAATGATCAAACCAGCGGCCCTGATATTCCACGCGAAAATCCGGAATAGCCGCACTTTCCCCAAAATCTACATCCCCTGAATAGGTTCGTCCATTTCCACTATGTGTCCAGGGACCGAGGATCAACCATTTGGGACTCTCCTGCAAGCTGTCCAGCACCAGGAAATTTCTAATTGTCCCTCGCAGGAATATGTCATACCATCCGCCTACATGTACCATCGGCACATCTGCAGTCTGTGCATAATACTCTTCCCAATTGATACCCATCGCTTTCCAAAATTCATCATAATCCGAATGAGTCAATTCTTCCAGGATATAGTCCTCAAAATTGGGAGCAATAGACAGTGGATTTAATCCTTTGCGGAAAGGCCAGGCCATGTACCAGTCATTAATCTGTTCTTTTTCAAAGTGTTTTTGAACCACTGGATCTTTGATTTCAGCCGGAATCTGCTTGAAAGCCCAGGTCAATTCTCTCCCCAATTCAAAAGCTCCGCCTTGTCGTACTGCATGATCCCAGGCATTGGTCATTCCGCCCATGTTCAGGATCATCGCACTCAGGCCTTTGGGATTGAGTTTGGACGCATCGGCCTGGGTATGTGCTCCATAGGAAGTTCCCCACATGCCGACCCTGCCATCGGAGTAGGGCAGTTGGGCCAGATATTCAACCGTTGCTGCTCCATCAGAACCCTCCAAAGGATTATATTTTTGAAACTCTCCCTCTGAATCATAGCGCCCTCTTAAGTCTTGAATGGCTACGATATAGCCCTTAGAAGCCAAATGTGTGATCACCTTTACAAAACGTTCACTCATTTTTCCATAAGGAGTACGCTGAAGCAAAACCGGCATAGGTTTTTCATCAGGCTTATCTCCCTTAGTTTTTCTATAAATATCAGTCGCTAGTTTTATTCCATCGGGAGCGGGGATCATGACATTTTTTTTAACGAAAAGATCTTCATGACCCTCCAGTTTTTCAAAATCCGTTTGGGAAAAAGCAAAAGGAATGATTCCCCATAAGAGAGAGAAGAGTAGGGCAGTAGCTAGTTTTTTCATCTTTGTATATCTAAGCTAAAACTACTTAATAAAATAGAATTTGGTCCTTATCCTTCCACGAAATTCTCCGAATAGATGCAGCCCTTGATGAAGGCGGATGTCACTAGGCTAGTGTGAAACCACAAAATCAAACATATAACACAAATACATTTACTCATGAGATCCGCAACAATCATCGCAGTATTAAGCCTTTTCACCCTAATCTCTTGCCAAAATCCCTGTGCAAATACCGTTTGTCGTAATGATGGCATTTGCATCAATGGTGATTGTAATTGTGCAACAGGATTCCTGGGAGCTGATTGTGGGACGGAAGATGTTCCTACAAAGATGTTGCTCAAAGAAGTAAGCATCAGTAAGTTTCCAACCAGCAGATCCCGCAATGATGACTGGGACAGCAATAGCAGTGCAGACCTTTATTTTGTTTTATTAAAAGGAGATGAAGTTATCTATACAGCCAATACGATATTTGAGGATGCCGAAACCGGAACCCTTTATCCTTTCGAATCCATCAATGCTGATATGGATTTCCCTGAATCTCGCTACCTGATTCGCTGGTATGATTCGGATGCGCCGGATGAAGACGAATTGATTGGAGAAGTAGAGTTCATTCCTTATGAAGAAGGAAAAGCTTTCCCCAGAAACATCTCTATCGAAAGCGGAGGCATAGAAATGGGGATGCGAGTTAGCTATGAATTTGACCAATAGGGAGATTCTATTCCTTAAAAGAATATAAAAAGATCGTAGATTGGGATGATCATGTGGGTTTCATCCTGATCTATGACTTTTTACGAGCAAAAATTAATACGTATAAAAGCACTCTGTTATTCCAATCAGGGTCAAATCGATCGACTCATTCTGCTTAGAAAATATATCAGGCAGCATTTTGACCAGAAGCTTGATCTCGATCATCTTTCTCAAATTGCCTGCATGTCAAAATACCACCTTCTCCGTATTTTTAAACATTACTACGGGCAAAGCATCCACCAATATCAAATTTCCCTTCGCATAGAAAAAGCTAAAGATCTCATTCGCCAGGGCCACAAAATTGGAGAGACCTGCTATGCTATTGGTTTCGAAAGTCCTGCCTCATTCTCTCGCTTATTTAAAGACAGAATTGGCTGTAGTCCCTCCAGCTTCCGAAAAGCGCAATTTTCGACAAGATTTTATGGCGATAAATCCTGATCTTCGGTTTTTACCTTAAAAACATCACAAAATGAGAATCAGTGTAATCAGCATCCCTGTTATGGATCAGGCGAAAGCACTTGAATTTTACGAAGGAGTCCTGGGATTTGAGAAAAAACTGGACATCCCGCTTGGAGAGGGAAATCGATGGCTTACCCTTGTTTCAAAAGAGCTGCCTGATGGTCCGCAAATATTGCTGGAACCTGCTCCTCTCCATTTTGAACCTGCCAAAGTTTTTCAGAAAGCCCTGTATGATGCTGGAATCCCCTGGACGCAATTTGATGTAGATGATGTGCAAGCGGAATATGATAGATTGGCAGAAAAAGGCGTTCAGTTCCAAATAAAACCCACAGAAATGGGAACTGTGAAAATTATTGTCTTCGATGATACTTGCGGGAATAAAATTCAGTTGGTGGAGATGCTGTAAATTCAATTGAAAACCCATGATTCCACTTTATCAGCACCTTAACAAAGGAAGAACCTTACTCCTTATCATTCCACTCTTCATCATGGGGGCTGGAATAGCCCTGACAATTCTATATACCAATTTTATTGGAGAATTGGAGGGGATATCATTCGCGATCGTGCTCGGCCTCGGAATTGTTCTCAGCATATCAATTGGATGGCTGTGGTGGAGTTATTGGGTCGTATTGTGGAAAATTGAAGGTCTGGAAAAAGTAAAAGATGTTCATCTGTTATATCGAAGGGCTGTTTCGTCCAGGTTGATTTGGCCTCAGGATCATAAGTACGAGAAAACGGAATTGAGATTTGGGGAAAGGAGAAAGAGATTAGACATTCTGGAAGAAAAGCTGGACTTGCCCAGAGTTGAAGAGTGGATTGTAGATGAAAGTATTCCTGAAGAATATCAAATTCCTGCTAGCAAAACGGGCCTTTATATAGGTATAATCCTGCTTCTTGTAGCAGTCGTTTTTTTCTTTATCATAAAAAATACAATTGCTGCTATTTGTTTTATGGTATTTGCTCTTTTCGGATTCTGGACCTTTATCAATCATAGAAAGAAAGGGGCAATCTTCATGACCCTCAATTCAGAATCTATTGAAGTAAATAGAATACAAATTCCCTGGACAGAAATCAGGGAATTTGAAGTTATCCATCAAGGCTATGGAAATGAACAAAAAACATATTTAATACTCCAGACCTCCCCGGATAGTTTTGGACACCAAGAAATAGATATAGCTCGGGCGAATGCAAGTCGAAGCCGCCTGGAATATCTATTGGATGTTTTCCATTCCAGATACAGGAAGAAACAATCCGAGAGCTAGGCAAGCTTATCCGGTAGCGAAGAGGTTATATGGATAATAAGCTAGAAGATGAATTGTAGGGTAAGCCCTCAATCAAACATATCTCTCGCAATGCAAGACATGAGCTTTCTCCTGATTTACGCTTACCTTAATAAATAGCGAGCCGACTTATAGGTTTTCCTGCCAGGGAGGGATTTCAAAAGGGATTCCAAAACCCAACTTTTTCTCATAGATTGATACTTGATCAATGTTGAGATGCCTGAGAACTATTCGCACAAGATGAAACAACTGCTTTTATTCCTACTCTTTTTCTACTTAAGTCAACTACTACCAGCTCAGGTCCGATTGGAGGTAAATTTTGCTTTCGATCAATTCACATTGTCTGAGCTGGAAAAAAGCCGACTCGACTCCTTTGTTCAAACTCATACACCTATAGAGAGGATCGAATTGAGTGGGCATACAGATGAAAGGGGAGGTGTTGACTATAACATCGAGCTATCCCGCAAACGTATAGAAAGCGTCAGGGCCTACCTCTTGAATAAGGGAATTAATGACAGGCTAATAGATGCAGCATATTTTGGAGAAAGTTTACCAAAGGCAACAAATGAAGATGAAGCCGGGAGACAAAAGAATCGTAGGGTAGAGCTTTTACTCAAATTCAAAATAGAAGAAGAAGTTACAGAAGCAGAAGAAATTATTCCTCCGAATCCCATCCTCATTACAAAAACGGAAGAGGAAACTGCGCTAATAGGAGATACCTTGCTTTTGGTAGATGAAGCTCAGCTTCTTATTTCAAAAAAGGAGTACAAAAAGTATAAAGATTGTCTGGAGATCAATTTTATAGAGGATGGAAGGGAGGCTTTGGAACAAGGACTTTCGACCATGACTCCCAATGGAACTCCTCTGATTAGCTGCGGCATGATTGAGATAAAGCTTAAAGAAGGCTGTGAAGATGGCTGTTTCGATGGAGGTGTCAAGCTTCGTTTCCCATTTCCGGAAGAGGACTGTCCCCGTTGTGAATCAGCAGGTTTTTACAATTTCATATCCAATGGCAGCTGGAGGCTCGATCCCCAAAAGGAGGTAACAATAGTAGAAATAGAGGGGAAAAAATTCTATGAACTCATCGTTGACTGTCCAATGAAAGTCAATTGTGATTGCGAAGATAAAACAGGAATAGGTGGCAACAACAATATCGTATTTAAATGGCCGCGAAAATACAGGCTGGGGAGAATCAATGTTATCTATGATAATCCCACAGGGAATTATCGATTCGAGCGCTGGAAAAAAAACAAGGCCAGAGGAGGTATTCCTTGTGATTTAGTAGCAGAAGAAGGATTTGTATATTTCCAGATGAAGGATCGATATGGTTCAATCATTAAAGGAGAAAAGATCCCGCTAAGCGAGTTTAAGCATTCTGTTAGGAAGGTATGTAAACGGAATAAAAGTAAGACTGGCTTTTTATTTTTCAAGCGCTACAAGGATAAGTTTTATGTTCGGTACAAAATTTCCAAAAAACAACTTAAGCAATTAAAGAGCGGAAGAAATTGACGGAAAAGCTCCTTCGATTTGTCCTATTTTGGAAATCAGGATTGACATAGTATAAAGCACCTATATTATTCTTTTTCATGAAGCAGTTCCTCATCTTGCTCAAAGGGAAACAAGAGTTGGATTATTCTCCAGAAGAACTTCAAAAACGTCTGGAAGAATACCGAGCCTGGGCAAATAAATTGGGAGATACAATCCTGCAAGACAATCGCCTGGAACAAAGAGGGCATATGATTGAAAGCCGGGGTGTGGTAAAATCAGATGGTCCTTTTTTAGAGGCGAAAGAGATCATTGCTGGCTTTATCATTATTCAGGCAGATAGTCTGGATCATGCAACTCAAATCTTTGAGGATTCTCCTTTGATAAACTATTTTCACCTTCTGCTCAGGCCGATGGTTTTGCCTTATGAATAAGAAGCTTTCTCCAGAAGAACTCAGCGAGCATTTTTTCCGACATACGTATGCTAAAATGCTCGCTATACTGAGCTCTTATTTTGGCTTAGAACAGCTAGAAATTGCTGAGGATATTGTGCAGGATTGTTTAGTTGAAGCTTTGCAGAAATGGAGTATAACTAAGATCCCTGACAATCCGGAAGCCTGGCTGATGGATGTCGCAAAGAAGAAGACCATCAATTTTCTTAAGCGTAAAAGCCTTTTCGATCAGAAAATTGCCCAAGAATTAAGTCTCCAAATCCAGGCCGCTAGCTTTAAGGAAGTTGAGCAGCAAGACAGTGATTTGAAAATGATATTTGCATGCTGTCATCCGGCTTTGGCTGTCGAATCACAAATAGCCCTTGCATTAAAGACCTTATGCGGCCTCAGCGTTCAGGAAATTGCCGATAGTCTGTTGACAACCAAAGCCAACATAAATAAGCGTCTATACAGAGCAAAAGAGAAATTCCGATCTGGAGAAATCAAACTGGAAAATCCAGCTGCAGATGAGCCAGAAAGGCTGGACAGTGTCTTACAAGTTCTCTATTTACTCTTCAATGAAGGATATTTCTCTCTCCACCATGAAGAAAAGATTAGAATCGACCTCTGCTATGAAGGGATTCGATTACTAAACAGGCTCGAAGAAACCGCATATACGCGCTCTCCCAAACTGCAAGGCTTATTGGCACTTATGTATTTTTCTATTGCGCGTTTTCAAAGTCGAATAGATCCTTTCGGAGGGCTCATTGCCTTTGAAAAACAGGATAGGTCACAGTGGGATCAAGAGATGATTGCAGTAGGGATGAAACATTTGAGCCAGTCTATGAAAGCTATTTCCCCCAATATTTACCAGTTGCAGGCTGGTATTATGGCGGAACATTGCCTGGCGCCGGATTTTGATTCCACCAATTGGGAGAGTATTCTTAAACAGTATGAGTTACTATTTCATCTAAATCCACAGGCCCTCATTGCCCTGAATAGAGAAATCGCCCGTTTTTTTAGCGGAGATCGCATAAATGCCTTAAAGGCTTTGGAAGAACTCGAACAAGATGCCCATTTTCATTCGCATGCTCCCTTTATGCTAAGCAAAGCGATTTTACTGGCAAAAAACCTTCAGCTGGAAGCGGCAGATTTAGCATTCGAAAAGGCCACTAAATTCGCTACTTCCGAGGCTGAGAGGAAGTTGATTCTTGCTCGCAGAAATCAATTCTTTTCTACATAAACTTTCAATCCTTCTACATACTTTAGGGGTGCTGCTTTGAATTGAGGCTTGATAAGCAAGTGATTCATGATTTTACCCAGCAAGCCAAACTTCATTGCATACCTAAAAGTGAAGCTCACCCGCGTGCCTCTTCCCTCTGCTTTCAAGGACAGATCTCCCAACATATATTCACAAGGTGGCAACATTTTCCCTCCAATGACTTTGGCGGTGAATCCTTCTCCTTCCTTCCAGGAAATAATCTGTTCATCCATAACTCCCATCGGCTTCAATTCACAATGCCGCTCCGCGCCCAGGCCATGTTTCTCATTTAGCCGATAGGATTTTTTGATCAGGGGATGAAAGGATTGAATATCTCCAATTTCCTGGACCACTTGCCAAACTTTTTCCTGAGGAGCCTGTATGAAAGTCGATGCTGATAATATTGTACCTCTCTGAGGACTGTTTTCTTTCATAATTTTTAGCTTATATCAATCAAGCAGAAAGAAATAGGACAGCATCTTGCCATTTTATTTCGCCAAGATTGTACAAGCCTCTAAAAACTGGGATCCGTATTTTGCCGTTAAATGCTAAAGAAGCAGAATGATTATGCAAGAACAATGGACGCGTTTACACTCTATGGATAATTTGGAATTATTGAGTATTCACAATCAATCTCAGGCATTCCCGGAGCATTATCACGAGAGTTTTTGCATTTCTTTTATCCGTTGCGGGCTGGAAACAATCAAGATGGCGAATGAATCCATTTTTTGCCCTGCGAATGCTATCTCTCTCACCAATCCTTTCGAAATCCACGCAAATCCTATTGAGTCCGGCAAACAGCATCTTTCATTTGATACGCTCTATTTATCTCAGGACATCGTTGATCACTATTTAGGGAGAAAGAAAAGTAGCTTTCATCAGCGTGTCTATACAAATGCTCAGGTATTAGCAGCTTTTGAGGACATTAAGAGAGGGATGAAAGAAGCTGATAGTAGGCAAACATTGAGAAACTCTCTCCCCTATTTCCTCCAACTCTTACTTCAATCAGATAAGCTGCACCCTGGAAAAGATATTGTCCAGAAAGATGCCAAATGGTCTGAATTAATTCTTTATATCGACCAGCATTTAAAACACAAACTCAGCCTTGAGATCCTTGCGGATTTTGTTCACATGGACAAATACCATTTCTCTCGCAGTTTCAGGCGCAAATTTGGGATGTCTCCTATCAATTATGTATTGATGAAAAAGGTGTTTGCAGCAAAAAAGCAGATTCGAAAAGAGAGTGAACTTGTCGGAATAGCCTATGACTTTGCTTTTGCAGACCAGGCACATTTCTCCAAAACCTTCAAGAAATTTATCGGCCTTTCTCCCAATAGCTATAAAAAAAGTCTCTATAAAAACTAAAGTCAAGATCATACAAGTCTAACAAAGTCTTAATTCTTATCATTGTTAAGTAAACCTGATTTAAAATAATGAGAAGAATTTTCTGCTTCAGTTTAATGGCGTTTTATATGCTTCCTGTTTTTTCTCAAAAAATCCTTTCCCTGGAGAAAATTCAGGAGGACTTTGACTATTTGGTAGCAAATCTCGAAGAAAAACATCAGGGTATAAAGCTACACCTCTCTCCAAAGGACTTTTCTCGAAAGGTTGACAGTTTGAGAGCCGAACTTAGCCCTATGTCTCGTCCTGATTTTTTCAAGCATATCAATGCTCTCTTGTACCTCACGCATGAAGGTCATACAGAAGCCCGTTTACCTGGGAAGACACTTCTACAAATGGGTACAAAGCCGGTTTTTTTTCCATTGAGCATCCGAATTTTTAACAAAAAAGCCTACCTCAGTCAGTATTATGACAAGGAGCAAATAGCCCCTATAAAAGGCGCAGAATTGCTATCCATAAACGGTCGCAAGATAGAAGAGATCATGGAGGAAGTCCTTCCCTATATACCTACAGATGGATTTAATTGGACTTCTGCTTATGAATGGCTGAGTTGGCAATTCCCTCTCTATTATCGACTCGTTTTTGGTCCAGAAGAAGAATTTGAAATCCGCTTTAAAGCAAGAAAGTCGGAGAAAATTCAGTCGATCAACTTAGCTCCCATAAAAGCTACTCAGCTCAAAAGTAAAAATGCTTATTGGGATATTCCCGTGCTCAGACATAAGGCCTTTGATTTTGAAATCATAGAGGACAGCATTGCTTATTTGGCAGTAAATGGCTTTTCCCGGGAAGCAGAAGCCTATGCAAAGAGATTAAAGGCTCACTTTCAGACCATTAAGGAGCAGAAAATCAAACATTTGATCATAGATATTCAATACAATGGAGGAGGCACAGAAGGGCATGAGAATCTTCTTATGAGTTATTTAAGTCCTCAAGCTTTCCAGAAATATGCCTTTGTCTCAACATATCCAGAGTTTTTTGAAAAACACATCGGCAAAAAAGTACGAGCCTTTGATCAATGGAAAATGGAAAAAAATAGAGCATTAAGAGGAGATTTTAGCCTGCAAAGTGACTATTACTCGGATCAGGGATTCACCAAACCTGAGAAAGATTTGATCTATGAAGGAAAAGTATATGCATTGATTGGAGGAGTGACCTTTAGTGGGGGAGCAGAATTTGCGAGCATGCTCAAAATGACTGAGAGGGCTATATTTATAGGAGAGGAGACTGGCGGAGCTTATGAAGGAAATGTCAGTGGCTATTCGACAGAAATTAAACTGCCTCATTCCCGGATAAAAATTTCCATTCCAGCCGTTCATTTCAGGCTAAATGTTGAGCCTGAAGAAAAGAGTAGGGGAGTGATGCCAGATTACGAAGTGCAGCAGACTATAAAGGATTATTTAGATCGAAAGAATAGCAAAAAAGAATATGTGCTTTCCAAACTGATCCATCCAAAATAAAATAATCCTTTCCTGTAAATACTGAAAAAAAACAATAATAATTTTCTGTTTTAGCTGAATAAATTATCAATAAGCAGTAATAGTGCTTGCCAATGCTTATTAATTTATCTATATTATCGGAAGATACGATTGTTCAAATAAGACTTATTGCAAAAGTCTTTATGGGAATTTGGCACAAAAGTCAGTCTCTTATCATAACCCTGAGCCACACCTAAGAATCTCCAAATTCCCCCGCTTTTCCCGTACACATTAAATAATTAAAGACGTGCTACGTCAGAACTTTCTGGCTATTGCACAGAATACTTTAATGCCAAAAATTATGTGAATCAATACTAAACATATAATACGCTAGTAATCAATTTCCGTGATACCTGCTTAAGCAGGCAGGTAGTCTGCGAAACCCATACTGGATTTCATTTCTTGAAATTCTCCTGGAATCGTTCACCCTATTTTTTAATCAAAAACTTCACTTAAACATGAACAAAGTACACACGAACAGAAGACAATTTCTAGGCAAATTTGTAGCAGGGACCACTATGGCAAGCCTGGGAACTCTACCTGCTATCATGCAAGCAGCAAGTCCCATCAACCCAGCCCTTGTTGGAGATGCAGAAGACTGGTTAAAAAAGGGGCTTAAAGGAGAGCATCGTATTGCCTATGATGGACCTGAACCACATGATGCATTTCCTATTATTTGGACCTGGGCCTTTTATATGACAAACAATCAAACAGGAGTAGATGATTCCAATATGACGGGATTATGTGTATTGAGGCACAATGCCATTCCTTTCGCTATGAAAGATGAGCTTTGGGCCAAGTATAAATTTGGAGAAATTTTTGGGATCAATGACAACACTACTCAAAAACCAGCAATTCGCAATCCTTACTACACCCCAAAGGAAGGAGATTTTCCAATTCCAGTCATAGATGGAATCAAAAAAATGCAGGATAGAGGAGCTATGTTTTGTGTATGCGATCTTGCACTGACTTTTTACAGTGGAGTAATGGCTCAATCAATGAATATGAAGCCAGAGGACGTAAAGGCAGAATGGGATGCAGGAATTCTTCCCGGAGTTCAGGCGGTTCCTTCCGGTGTATGGGCCCTTGGTAGAGCCCAGGAGATGGGATGCGGATATATTTATGCAGGAGGGTAAGCTATCTATATATTTCCTGAGCCATCTACCTGGAAAGGAGATGGCTCATATTTCTTGTACAAAACGAGCAGGATTTTCTGGCTATGAATAGTAAGTATTTAAAATTTCTCTACTTTTTTGTAGGACTATCTCTGGGTCTTTTTAGTTTTTGGATGCTTCACGCAGCTTATCCAAGTATTCTTCACGAAAATTTTCCCAGGGAAAAACAGTGGAAGTTAAAGAGTATTGAGTCAGATCTCCCTCCCGGTGAAGAAGGAGCCAAAATTAAGTATGGGTATATCCTGATTACAGAAACCTCCGAAAAGATAGGTCCCCTGGCAAAAGAAAAAAAAATGCGCTTTGCAGGCAATAACCTAAGTTGCAATAACTGTCATTTAGGCGGTGGAAGGAAAATAGGCGCAGGATCATTTGTGGGGGTTTATAATCGCTTTCCTCAATTTCGGGGAAGAGAAAATAAAATAGGAAGTCTGGAAGAAAGAATCAATGGATGTATGGAAAGGAGTATGAATGGCCGCATCATGGAGGAAGACAGTCGGGAAATGCAAGCCATTATCGCCTATATGAAATGGCTGAGTGAGGATGTGCCGGCGGAGGAGGAAAAGAGGTACAAAGGCTATGTAAAGATTGAGATTCCTGAATTCAAGGCAGATACCCTGAAGGGAAAGAATTTGTATCAACTCCATTGTTTGGTTTGTCATCAGGAAAAGGGAGAAGGAATTCCCATTCCAGGTGCAGAATTTAGCGGCTATCTTTATCCTCCCATAGGAGGGAAGGATTCATATAATAATGGTGCAGGGATGAATCGCGTCCTTACTGCCGCACAGTTTATCAAAGCGAATATGCCTTTCGGTGCAAGCTGGGATAATCCCGTATTGACGGATGAGGAAGCCTACCATGTCGCTTCTTATATCAATACCTTTGAGCGGCCTGCCAAAGCTAATCTTCAGGCCGATTTCCCTGACAAAACCTTAAAACCGGTATCTACTCCTTATGGTCCCTGGACAGATAATTTTTCTCCCGAACAACATAAATTTGGACCATTTCCTCCCATCATTCAATATTACAAAGAGGAATACGATTTACAGAAAAGTAAATAAAAGACGTTTTTATCCTGGTTTAATCTGTTGCAGAGTTTATAGGATTATCTTGAAATAAAGATCGAGATGTCAACTATTACTCACAAAGATTTCCTATCCACAGAGCTATCTAGCCTTTTACAAAAGTTAAGCAAAGACAGCAAGCCCTCATTTGGGATCATGACTGCCCAACATATGGTTGAGCATCTTACCTGGATCATCAAATCCAGTGTTAAAAATTATGGAGAAGCACCGGAAGAACCCAGCAAAGGTCAATTGAAGTTTAAGCAATTCATCGCTAATGGTGCCGTTTTTAAACATTTCCCAAAAGATGATGCAGAAGTCGGAAAGCTGAAATATGCTTCTTTGGAAGAAGCCTTGGAACAAATCCCCTTCGCTATACAACGATTTTACGATTTCTTTGAAGCCAATCCTGACCATATCCCCTTCAACCCCATAATGGGAAGTCTGAGCTTTGCGGAGTTGGAACTCTTTCACTATCAGCACTGCCGATACCACCTTTGGCAATTTGGTCTGATTGAGGAATATGGATAAAGATATACACCTGTTGCTTCCTTTACATTTGAATAAAGAATGAGACTTTCGACTTCGCTCACTGTGACAGCATTTATATTAGCCTCAAAAAAAACCATTCTAAAGAAATCGAAGTCTGCACATGCGCGATGGCCCGGCAGCGCCCATCGGGAACTGGGGCGGCATGCAGGGCTGGCTTTGGGCGATGCGATTTTTGCCCCTTTTTCTAAAAAAGGGGAAAGAGATCTCCTAATTACCCTCCTAAATTAAAAGCCTGTCACAAAGAAAAAGAGAGAGACTTTCGACTTCGCTCACTGTGACAGCATTTCTGTTAGCCAATTAATAAAAAAAAATTCCCCTACGTATCTCAAAAGAGACACATAGGGGTAAACCGGGTGTAGGCCAGGTTTTATAGGGTTGCTGAACACTTCAGATATCCTGAAAAGCCGTTTACGCCAAACTGCTGAACACGTCTGCTATATGGGAATCTTCCCGAGCTAATGTTCGCTGAGTGAGTATGTTGGTCCGGATACGTATTCAGTATATTATGAGCTCCCAGAGCCAGCCGGATTTCACCGCTTTTACCACTGGGGAAGCTATAAGAAAATTCCAAATCTCCGATGGCCTTTGGGCTAAAGACCTGATCTCTGGATTCAATCTGGCCGCTGAGTTCATTGAGCACCCAGGAACCTTGACTGCCATCTGATGGATGGATATACTGCACGCTTCCAAAGCTAGTGAGTTGTCCACGGATTTGAAGTCTGCCTATCTGATAATTGGCAATGAAAATGATCTTATTGGCAGGAGATGCTACCTCAAGGCGAGATCTTTCTTCTCTATTGAAAAAGAGTTCTTCTTTTCCGATAAGAAGATCAGGAGTAGTGATTTCAGAAGCGACTTGAGTTTCAGTAAAGTTTGAATTCAGGGATAAATCCAATTCCCCTCTATTGAGTTTTATTCCTTTGTAAGTAATGGCCAAATCAAATCCTCGTGTACGTGTGTCAATCGCATTTGAAAAAAACTGGGCAGCCCCAACTCCCAATGGATCCAGAATCGTGAAGAAAGAACTTGGGCCCCCACTTCCATCAAGTGCATTTAGTCTACCGGACAAAACAATACGATCTCTGATGTCAATTTGGTAGAAGTCTCCGGTGATAGAAAGGTTTTGATCTACGGAAGGCTTGATAACGAACCCAAAGGTGAGGTTTTCAGAAATTTCCGGCTTCAAACTAGGAATCCCAAATGCTCTGGAAACTGCGCTATTGTTGCCAAAGGTTCCTACTCTCAAAGGGGTTTCTCCAATAAACTGCAAACTCACATTATTGAAGTACACCTGGTGGAGAGAGGGAGCACGAAAGCCTGTACTAAAGGTAGATCGCAGACTTAGCCAGCGATACTTATAGCGAGCTGAAATTTTCCAACTAAAATTATCTCCGAATTCACTAAAAGCTTCATATCTCATAGTTCCCGCCAGGAATAGATTCTTGGAGATATCAATATCCACTCCAGCATAGGTAGAAACATTTGCTCTGTCTCCTTTGATGGCATTGATGGGTTGAAAGCCGGGAAAGACCTGAATGCCAGCCGCCCGTAATGAACCTGTACTGGTAGTATCAGTCCCTTGAACCCAGGAGGCATCTTCTCCATGTACAATTTCGTAGCCCTCATCCCGGAACACTCCTCCAAATTTCAGGGTCAGGGTATCTACTCCTGAAACCGGACGAAATCCCCGATATGCATTGAAGTTGGTATTATTCTGTCTGGAACGGAATCCCCCCGCATAGGCCTGGGTAGGGGAGGCTAGTCCCAAAGAGGCATTGTTTGAGTTTTGAATGGTAAAATCCAGGGAGTTGGCTCCTATGGTATTGCTAAAGTCGAGGGTCCAGGCATCAATCTTACCCCTAACACCTACCGTGATGTAGTTGTCTACGATGTCTGTGCGTATGCTGGGAGAAAATCCGTAGGGATAGATTTGTGAAATAACCCTTGCTTCATTTTGAGGAAAACGGTAGAAGCCATTGGCTCTGCCAATGCGATAATTACGACCAGCATATCCATATACTTCTGCAAAATCATTGAGGGGAAAGCTCACATTAGCTACAATCCGTGCATCTCTGGTTCCCGCACTTCCAATAGACATTACTCTCTGATCTGTGTATCCCGTATTCGCAAAGAAATCACCCAGGTTATTGTCTCGTTCATCTCCATAAACAGAACCTGTATAAGCTCCTGATCGATTTACGGGATCTCTGTTAATATATTCGCCCCCTACATGTACATAGCCCTTTTCGCCTACAGCAAAACCAGAACTTCCATAAATACGACTATAAACGCCATCTCCCTGACCGGTAACTCCTGTCTGGATACCGGCTTCTGTGAGTTTCACATCTTTTTTCAATACAATATTGATTACCCCTGCTACAGCATCAGATCCGTAAAGAGTAGAAGCTCCATTCTTCAGGATCTCTACTCGCTCTACCATTGCCAAAGGAATTACATTGATGTCGGTACTTACAGCCCCCCTCGCAATGGTTCCATTCACATTCACCAAAGAACTCGTATGAAAGCGCTTCCCATTTATCAGAATTAACACCTGATCCGGACCTAAGCCTCTTAAAGAAATAGGATCAATGTGGTCGGTTCCATCTGAAATAGTCTGATGGGTAGAGTGAAAAGTGGGAATCAGGTATTGAAGCAATTCGCCAAGATTTTGACGAGAAGAGTTAGCAATATCTTCTCTTGAAACGACTTCAACAGGTTCGCCCTCACCTCCAATCTCAATAATGGGCGCGCGCAGGGTGATCGAAATGGTCGTATCCTTTCTTAATGTTATTTGTCGTTTGAATTCCTCGAAGCCAATAGAGCTTATTTTGAGGGTATAAACTCCTTCAGAAAGGTTAAATGAAAACAATCCATTTATGTCTGTAGTAGTAAATACTTTTAACTCTTCAAGTTCAACATTTGCACCCGATAAGGGACCAAATTCATCGAAAATAAAGCCTTCTAGCTTATGATTTTGAGCAAGGGTGCTGATGGGAAAGCCAATAAGGATTCCTACTACAGCAGTAGTAATTAATCTTATCAAAAATAGTTTCAAAATAGTAATGTATAATTAGGGCTGAACTTTTATTCCTAAGGATCTGATTCTTTTCATCTCTTTATTTGAGACACTCCCTCCGCAAAAAATTACGGATCGATTGGGAGCCATGTTTTCCACCCCTTCCAGGCTCTCCAGGGGATTATTCCTACAATAAATTCGGGTAAGCAGCGGCAATTCTTTTAACTCTTTGAGGGATTCGATTTTGTTATTATTCAGAGAAATTTGCCCCAGATTTACAAGACTCTCTATGCCATCCAATGTTCTAAGCTCTGTTTTGAAAAAACTCAGTTGCGTAAGTTTGGTCAGAGCCTGTATCCCTTTTATATCAGCTAAAGGTACTCGCTCTAGTTGCAAGGAACTTATGTTGAACAAGGAATCCAGTTTCTGATCCGGTGGAACTTCAGTGACAGGCAAATGGAATACCTGAGAACAAATAGCTTTTTTCCAGTCACTATTAATATTGTCCCACCACATTCTTCTCCTCTGAGGATTGTTATACCAAATCGCAGGCTTTGCTTCAAGATCACAGTAGAGTGTGTACTCCTCCGCATCCTTATATGCCTCCAGTTGCACAAAATAGTTTTTGGCCTTCTCATATTCTCCTAAAGAAAAATAAGCCAGACCCAAATGATACTTTGCATCCGGGAGATCATGTTGGGAAGCTTCAACCTTCTCAAATAGCTCGATTGATTTTAAATAATTGAGGACACTCTCATCTCCCTGGTGAAAAAATTCCTTGGCCTCACGCATATTATTGCTGAGCTCAATGGTCGTCATTCCGGACTTGCAATCCAGAAATTTTTGCAAATCTTTTTGAATAGCCTGGCCAACTGTATTGTACAGACTGGGTAGATCATCAAGGGAGCCAACGATAGGCTGACTGCTGAGGTATTCTATTTGGGAAGAATAGATTCCTTTGCAATTTTCATAAGAATAATAGACCTCAACGGATTTATCATCACTGATCAGGTATTCACCTCTGACCATCAGGTCTGTATTTACACTCTCACAAATATTGATCGAAGCATCCTGCTCACAGGAAGTATTGCCTCTTTCATTATCCCTGCTTTTGAGCAGAGAAGTGCTAACAGAGTTACCCATCCCGTTTTTGCTCACCCACTCTAGGGGATCCGCACAATCATAGAAAACCTTGATGGATGCCATGATGGCATCATACATTTCAAATGAATTGAGATCAGTCCCTGTATCCTGTGAAGATAATTCTTCGCAAAATGGCAGGACAGTAATTTTTAAAGGATCTGCTGCACGATTATTTTCGGCGGCTTCTGTTTGAGAATAAGCAGTTGGGCATACTAGAAATTGCCAAAATAGAAAGGCGTAGACGCAATAATGGCTATAGCGATTATTGATAATTGGATAGGGCATGTGGATTAATTAAAAACCTGTTGTATCTCTTTTTTTAGTTTGTTTCTTAACCTTTGGAAATCATGATCTACAAGCACTATTTCTTTACTGCTTCTAAGACTAGGGATATGAAGAATTCCACAAGAAACTTGTATTTGGGAATTAGGTAACTGAACGATTTTTCCAGAAAGAATACTTTCTGCCTGAAGGGCTTTAGCTATGTCCATGGCCGGTTTTTCATAGCAGACATTCTTCTTGAGGTAGCCCAGACTCTCTACAGTATTCTGTACCAGATTTTTGGAAACAGTAGTTTGATCGGTATTCATATTTGTCCGGACGACAAATAGCGCATCCATATAAATTCGCTTGGCGAAAGACTCATCTTTCAGGTCATGGCAGAAAGGTATAATCGCAATTCTTCCCTTTTGAAAGGTTTCAACTTTCTGCTCGGCTTCTGCTTTTTCAGCCTTTTCCTCGTCTGCTTTGATCAAACGTTTGATCTCACCTGGAGAAGGGGTATAGCTAGGAATACTGGGGATTTGGATCTCGGGGAGTTCTTCTGCGACAATTTCTTCTGCAGGATTTGCTAAAGACTCTTCAACTTCTAATTCCTCAGCCAAAAACTCTGTAGCCTCCCCAGAATCGGTATAAACAGAATCATCCATCATCTCAATATCAAGCGCCGCGAGTGTATCTTGAGATTTGACAAACTCAACTGTGACACCGGATTGTTCATTGTATGTAATCGCTTGACTTTCCTTCTTGTTTTCAAAATACGCATCCAGTTTAGGGAAGTAGATATAAATAATGAGGATACCAATTATTCCTAAAATAGGAATGAGGTAAGATTTTAAATTTTGCATAAGGGCAGGGGATAATAGTTGTTTTTGTTTCTTAGACTGATTTCTCAACATGCAGTTCTCAATCCAGCGCTTGATTTCAATTTCTGTTAGGTAAAATTCCTCTCTATGTACTTTCAGGGCATTTTGAAAATATTCTATAGCCAGGCTCCATTTGTTTTGGGTTAAATAGACATTTGCCAGGTCTATGTATTCTTTGAACCAAATGCCCTGATTACATATTACAAGCTTGTGTTGTATGTTTTCCACTTCAAAGCCAATCCTTTGTCCAATCAGTTCTAGTGCATCTGAATAGGATTTCTTCGCGGATCTCCAATCTTTCTCCTCAAAAAAATGATCGCCTTGTTGCAGTTGTTGCTCTATCGCTATGGATTCATTGCAGAGATAAATTCTCGAATCAATGTCTTGTTTGCTGATGTAGAAAGAGTCTAAATGTTTGTCCAGGGCTTGTTCATATGCTCTTTTGCCTTCCTGCCATTTTCCAGACCTTTCATATTGATCGGCAAGTTCGATGAATGACAAAAATTCAAGCATTTCCTCTTCATCACTTTCCAATTGGTCAAGAAAGCTGAGGATTAGTTCGGGATCATTATCCGGCTGCCTGGAGCTGGAGCTTGATCTCTTTCTATGTTTAGCCTTATTTGGTTCAGTATAGGCGAATGTTAAAGAATGCGCATAGACTTCCTCTTTCCCATTTTTTAATACTGAAGAAAGTCTTTCTTTTGCCTGCAAAACTTGATTCTGCTCAAGGAGCAGGCGAATTTCGTCGGTTAACTTAGGCATTACAATATTATCTTAGGCGTTGCATATAGGAATAGAAGTTCCTTATCCAAAATCCTTTCGTGGATTACTGATTTATCAACAGAAAAATCTGTTTAGCACAACAAGAGAAAATAGAAATGAGGTAAGGGGGTTTTATTTGAAAAATCAAATATTCTAGATTCTAAAACTAGGTAAAATCACTTATAGTCTGGTTGAAAATATGTTTTGATAGTCATTATCTGTTGCTGGAGAGAGAATATCCAGATGTAAACGGTTAATTAATTGACAATTAAAAAATACCGGGGATAATAAGCTGATTATTAATTAAATAGGTGTTTAATTTAGTCGGAAATTTGCATGCTCTGATTCTTCAATAATCCTGAAATTTTTGCAACTTTTTAGAGGATAAATTCATGATTTCCTACTTATTCAATACTCGTAATTTACAGATAATCAGAGGATTTATAGGATGAACTGTGAAAAGAAGCTCCTTCTGTAAAGTAAGTATTTGAATTGCTGAAATAGGGTAGGGAGGGAGAGCAGAATACGAGCTATTTTCCCCACAAGATTTCCTTTCTTGAGCCTGACTCAAGCTACAGATATACCTGAATAATCAATAGTCTTTATCTTAGGCAGTTAAACTCATTAATCACAACACAATTTGAAATCCTACTACCAAACTCGCATCAACCAAGCCTTGAAACACATAGATGAGCATTTAAGCGAGGATATTGATATCAAATCTCTGGCAGAAATCAGCAATTTTTCTCTCTTTCATTTTCACAGGATTTTCAAGGCTCTAACGGGAGAATCACCCTATGATTCAATCAAGCGGCTAAGGCTGGAGAAAGCCATATTCTTGCTAAAGTATAGACCCAATTTAAAGATTTCGGATATTGCATTTGAAAGTGGTTTTGCCTCCATAGAAAACTTCTCCCGCCAATTCAAGACTCGTTTTCAAATCAGCCCCAGTGCCTTTCGCAAGAACAAAGAACTTCACAATAGCAGGATTTATCAAGAGTTTAGTCCCAATGACTTTTACCTTCACATTGAAAACAGTAGAAAATCGAGTAAAGCCGATTTTACTGTTGAGCTTGAAAGATTAGCAGCTATTCCTATCGTCTACGGAAAAGCAATTTTCGGAGCAGATGGTTCGGGACTGGTGGAAAAATATCTGGAATTGATGGAATGGGCAGCAGAAAATCAAATCGAAATAAAGGGTCCTTTACGAAGATTTGGCATGTCAATCGATAATCCGGAAGTTACGCCAGCCAGCAAGTATCGATACGATTTTGCTCTTCGAATTGAACAGGAATACCCTTCAGTTGAAGGCCTTGAATTTGGCTTGATTCCTGAAGCAGATTATGCGACGGTACAGCTAGAAGGGAATCTGGAAGAGGTAGCAAAAGCCTGGGATTACCTCTACCGAGACTGGTTACCCCTTAGCGACTATGTACCCATACATTATCCTGCTTTAGAAGAGTTTATCCAGGGACCAGAGGAGATAGGCTGGGATCGTTTCAATCTCAAATGTCGTGTACCTATAAAAAAACTCAAAAGATGAATCTTAGAATTCCCCTTTTAGCGATTAGCCTCTGTACTGCGCTATTTCTTGCCTTTACTTTTCCAGATTATTCCGGGCAAATGGGTTCAGATCTGGGACAATACAGCCTTTCTTTAAGCGTAAAAGATGTTCGAAAATCCTATGATTTCTATACAAAACTGGGTTTTAAACCCCTGGAAGGTATGGGTAGTGTAGAAGAAAAATGGATAATTCTCTCAAATGGAGAATGTAGAATCGGATTATTTCAGGATTTTTTCCCGTCTAACACCTTGACTTTCAATCCTACAGAGGCTAGGGGAGTTTACAAAATATTAAAGCAGGAGGGGATATCCACTTCATTTGAAAGAGGAATCGAACAAGAAAGAGGCCCTTGCTCTTTTGTTTTGCTCGATCCAGATGAAAATTCCATTTTAATCGATCAACACTAATAGATATGATAACTGATATTCAGGAAATAAGAGAGAAACTTGTAGATATGCTGAAAGAGCATCTGGAAGTTTTGAAAATAAATGTTGATTCCTACGAAAAATTTGAAGTTTCGGGAACCATAGAGGCCATGCAGGGCAAGAAAAAAGTTGAAGGAATTTATTTCTCTACCGTTGCTCCGAAGGCTAAAGATGTCCGCTTTTATTTTTTTCCCTGTTATACACACAAAGAGAAATTGGGGGAATTGCCTGAGAATTTGCAAAAGGCTCTCAAAGGCAAATCCTGCTTCCATATCAAAAAAATGGATGAAGAATTTGTGAATAACCTCCGGGACCTGGTAAAAAGATCAGTTAAACTCTATCAGGAAGATGGATTGTTGCAGACATAATTGAATTCGATGATTTGTGTGTCAACCAGATTTGTCGCGTGAAAAGCAAGTTTTTTTACTCTTACCCTGGATTATTCGGACTGTTTTTAATTGATTGTTCAAGATTCAAAAAGGTATTCATTCTCCTCCCGGACTCTGTGTCTGGCGTCTTGCGGGGCAGGGGAGGAGAGACGGACGATACTGGATCGTGGGAGTCTCGTTCGTAATCCAGGGCCTGAAGTTTGAGTTTGCGATAGTCCTTCCATCTTCTTTTGAGCACACCTTTCTTTTTGTGCGCCTTAGCTGGTGTTAGCATATCACAGGATCTATGTGGCATCAGGGTATTGTAGGCTTTGATACCTCTTTGTACTTCTGCCAGGGCCAGTTCAAAATTGGGGAAGCCTTGTGTCATAAACACCTCATTCTTGAGCATCCCATTGACCCGTTCAGCAATGGCATTTTCATAGGATTCTCCCTCTGTCATACTAATTTGTATCTGGTTTTCTTCCAGGATTTCCACATAAGCATGAGAGCAGTATTGGATGCCTCTATCAGAATGATGGATGAGGGTTTGCTTAGGATCCTTTCGCTGCTTAATGGCCATGTTTAGGGCAGCTATAGGGCCCTTGGCTTCGAGCGTTCTGCCCAGATTCCAGCCAACGATCTTACGAGAGTAAGCATCTGTTACCAGGCTGAGATAACAGAAGTATCCGCCTACAGATATGTAGGTTATATCACTGACCCAGAGCTCATTAGCTCGAGCAGGTTGCAGCCCCTTGATCAGGTTGGCGTATTTCCGGAATCTGTGCCGGGAATGCGTTGTACGCGCTCTACGGCTGTGCTTGGGAACCAATAAACCCGCTGACTTCAGAATTCGATTCAGCCGATCTCGACCCATTTTGATGTAGTGATCCCGATAAAAATGCTTCAAACAGACGTGGAGCTTTTCTGTTCCCATGCGAGGAAGTTCCTTGCGGATGCGCCGAACTTTCTCCAGGATCAGTAGCTCCTGCATATCTTGACGCTCTTTAGTCAGGGTGGCTCGATACCAGGCCTGACGATGTCGGCCAAACACGCGGCAGAGTTGTGTCATACTCACTAAGGGGTAGTCCCTGCGTCCTTCCGCAACTGCTTGGCGCCAGCCTTTTTTCTAACCGGCATCTCAAATTCTTCTTCAGCTATACGGATGACTTTCTCGTACATCTGACGTTTGAGTTTTTCTTCTGCATAGGCGGCTTTGAGCTCGCGAAGCTGACGCTCTAGCTGAGCGATGCGCTGCTTGTTGGAGTTTTTCCTGGAATTCATAGAGTTAGGTGGTTTTACAGATAAAATGAAATTTCGGTAGTACTGGCAGTTCCACTTATGTAATAAGCTACGACTTACTCCATAGCTTTGCCAAATTTCCAACGGACTATACAAGCCCATACGATAGCGACTGACAAGCCGGTATTTAAACTCACCAGAATGCAGCTCGCTACTAAGCTTCTCTAAATCGTTAATCTTCATACACTTACTTACTAAGTGTCCCCTTTATCCAGCGCAAGACCTTTGACTCGATAATTTATCTTATGTTAACTTTCTTGAATAAAGTAGGATTCTCCTCAGCAGAAGAATCCTTTTCTGTTTAGGGATGAAACAAGAAATAATCATAAGCCGCCCGAGCAATATGAGCGATCGATTTCTCTCTTTGAGGGATTTCCTTCTCTGAATCCTTTACAAATACTACCACTACCACATGTCCGGCTTCCTCAGGCAAATAAATGATGCCGACATCATTAGTTGTACCTCCTATGGTTCCTGTTTTATGCGCAAGCGCTGTTCCGGGTGGTAAAACCCCCTTTAAGCGATTCTCGCCCGTCTCACATCTTAACATAATATCGAGCAGAAGTTCTGTATTCTCTTTATTCAGCATTTCTCCATCCCATAGTTTCTCCAGCAATTTAGCCATCGCATAAGGAGAAGATTGATCTCTGGGATCTTCAGAAAATTTTGCCATGGCCGCTTCCTGCTCCTTTTCATCAATGTCTTCAAGCTTCTTCATCATTTCATCCATGGACATTTCTTCATCTGCCATTAAATCAATCCCCAGATAATTCGCTATCAGAGCTACAGTCGGACGATCCACACTCAGATCTTTTATTCCATATTTCCTTAGCATTTCATTGATCACATCTGGCCCTTCCGCCAGTTTCATGCACAAATCTGTAGCCGAATTATCACTGATCAACATCATTAGTTCCATCAAATTCAAGGCAGAAATCGCTAATCCAGGATCATTTAAGAGGCGAGAAATGGTTCCACTTCCTGGATGGATATCCTTTTCTCCTATTGTTACCATACTGTCAAGACGCAATTCGCCCGCTTCCACCAACTGAAGCATTTTCACCGCAACCGGAATTTTATAGGTACTGGCCATGGGAAAAATCACATCCTTATTGTAAAAGAATTCCTTCCCACTTTCCAAGTGAATGATTCCTACCCCTACTCTACCTCCTGATAACTTTTCTAGTCTTTGGATCTCTCCTTTCAGTCGGTCTGGATTTCCTTCCTGTGCGTGATAGATGGTAGGAATAAAAAGGAAAAACGCCAGGAATAGCAGGTAATTAATGTATGTATTTCTCATTTTCGTAGTAGTTTAATTAGTTATTAACCGCAGATTATCCCTTCAAAAACACCATATCCGCAAGCTTCCTACGGGCATCCGCATCATGACTTGGCAAAAAGACCATCTGATGCTTGCTTGCATATTCCTTGATCTTGCCAATACTCGCTATACTCATTTCCTTATTAGCTACCGTAGCCGAAAATCTGTCCGCAGCCAGTTGCTCCTCATAATACACCGCATCTCCGGCAAAGAGAATTTCGCCCTGATCCGTTTTGAGTAAAATCGAGCTATGACCGTAGCTATGCCCTGGCGTGGGAACCATCAGCATGGATTTATCCTCTGTCAAATACCTGCAGCTCCCAAAAACCTCATATGCATCCTCCAGGCTTACATAAACAGGAGAAAATCCTTCTGGGAATAACTGAGGAAAGACCCCTTCCGGTTTCTCATTTTCCACTTGATTGACTTCAATAGTATGATCGAGGAAATAATCGAGGCAACCCGTATGATCCAAATGCAAATGGGTCAGGACAATGCGATCAATGTCTTCGGGAGTAAAGCCAAGCTCTTTCAATTGTATATCCAATTCATCCTCCCGCTTGACATCAAACTTCATTTGTGTTCGGAAATAGTAGCTGGAAACCGCATCCAGGACTTTAAAATAATCTGGATCATGGACCTTGCTCGTCTCCCCCACATCAATCAGGATATTTCCTTCCGGATGCTCAACCAACCAACACCAAATCGGCATCATCGGTGCAAATTTCTTAGTAAAAAAGCTAGGTAGCAGGCTCAGCATACCCGGACTCTTTACATTAACAGCCTTTTCTTTGAGGCTGATTAAACCGGTTGACATACCATGCACCTTGATGGGTACTCCTTTAATACTTAGTTCTTTCGTGATGCGTTCCATAATATTCTGTATGGATTCAATATACATACAGAAAGAAAAAGTCGACAACTTGAAGCCTTGAATTAATTTTTGCCCATAAACCAACTATTTTCCTTCGGAAGAGTTCTTTCAGCAAACATTCAACACATGAAAAAATCCATTGCCATTCTACTAAGTATATTCCTCTTTAGTTCCAGTTTTGGACAGTCTGAGTGGAAAAAAGAGAAAGAAAAAGACGGCATTACTATATATACACGGACTTCAGGCGGAAAAGACCTCAAGGAATTCAAAGCCTATATGACCCTGGAAGCACGGATGAGTACAGTTACCGCCATTTTAACCCAGGCTTCCAACTATCCCAATTGGGTATATAAACTCAGTAGTACAAAAAAACTAAAAGGCAATGTACCTCAGGGTTCCTGGACCTATTATACTGTTTCCATGCCCTGGCCACTTACAGATCGAGACGGAATCAGTGCTACCACTGCTAGCCAAAAAAGTGATGGAACCGTCATCATTAAACAAAAGTCCGCTCCCTCTTTTGTGCCTGAAAAAGAAGACTTTGTTCGACTGGCTCAAGTAGATACAGAATGGAAAATAGAACAGCTCCCAGAAGGGAAATTAAAGATCTCCTACCAATCCTTGGCTGATCCGGGTGCTTTGCCTGCCTGGTTGGTAAATCTATTTTTGTTGGATGGTCCTTTTGAAACCATGAAAGGGCTCAGAAAGGAATGCAAGAAAGAAAGTTTCATTTATGCAAATGTACCCTGGATAAAAAACTAGAAATCCCCTACCCTCTTGAAAGGGTAAGGGATTTGCATAACAGATCTTTCTATTAATATTTAATAAACTTGGCAGGAGCTATTGCCCTCCCAGTTATATCCATCAGCCGTACAAAGTACATTCCACTACTCAGATTATCCGCTGAGAAGTATAATCGTTGAGATCCTTTTTGAAAAGCTTGTTTTTCGGAGAAAAGAATCTGCCCATTCACGGACAATATTTGAAGCTCATAGCTTTCATTACTGGAACTCAAAACATCGATTCCTAATTCATCCTGAACGACAGCTGGATTGATTCTGATTTCAGTTTCACTACCTCCAGGCCGAACTTCGAGAATAGAAGAATAATGGAATTGTCCATCGAAATCGATTTGCTTAAGGCGGTAGTAATTGCTTCCCAACAAGGGCTGCTGATCACGGAAAACGTATCTGGATGTTTCCTGAGTTGTTCCATTTCCAACTTTCTCCCCGATTTGTACAAATTCACCGAATGCATCTAAACGCTCAATTTCAAACTTTTGGTTGTTCAATTCTCTAGCGGTAGACCAGCTAAGTAGTATTTCCTGTCCTACATATTCTCCTACCAAATCAAGGTATTCCACTGGGAATACAGCATTATTACTATTAGTCGCACAGGTAAGGATACAAGCATTTAGGCAGTCTCCTGTCAAACCGGTACAATTACAACCTGTCGCATCTGCTGCGCTTCCATCAACTCCACCCACATCTGAAAAAGCATAGTTGCCATCAATTACGTCATCAGGGCTATTGGATGTTGCAGGAGCCAATCCAAGATCGAAAGAACCGGAAGTTACTCCCAAATCAGAAAGTGGAACTCCAAAGGTATAGAAGATGGTGCTATGATTTCCCGTTTTACAAGCCGCCGGAGCCAAAGCCGTGCAGGCAACCTGTGTTTCGCTGATATCAATAAAACCTACTTCTGTTCCCGGAGAAACACCGCCGGATATATTCTTGATGTGCAGACCAGTGTTTCCACCACCTGTTCCTAACCATATTTCACGATCAAAACAGTGAGAAGCGCAGTTAGAACCTACATCCGGAATCCAACCGTTGCAGCTATTGTCAGTATCTACCAACAAGCTAAAACCAAAAGCACCGGCGGATTCTTTGGCTATTCTCATACGAATGATCAGGTAGGCATCTGTAGAAGTCGTAGGATTACAATCCTGGTCAACAATTGTGTAAAATCCGTAACCTGCATTCGATCCGTTATGCACAATGTCAGTCGCACCACAAGCTGAACCTCCGCTGAGATCATTATGCGGTTCTTCACCATTTACCACTCCCTCTAGCGCAATCCAATCCAGATTGGTTTGGCTGCAAGGATAAATTCCGCTTTGGTCAAAACCTGAGTCATTGAATCCAAGAGAGATAAGGTCTTCAAACTGGTCCATTTCAGGAACACCTGAGAGTGCATTATAACTCCCGCCCTGAAAAATGTTGGCATCTCCAGATCCTGCATCAGGATTCAGCAAAGTTGGATTGCCAAAATCTCCGTTAAGTTTAATGTTGCCTGCATTTGCAACACTACCATCACAAAAAGCACTACCCTGTGCATAGGACATGCCCATACATAGGATCAGAATCAAAGGAAAGCTAAAGAAGAGGTCCCGATACCTTCGGGAAGGTTTAATAAAAATGTAAAGTTGTTCCATTAAAATTGTCAATTCATGGAGTACAATTGATCTTACAAAGCTTAGCGGTCCCAATCAAAGATTAGACCCGATGGATTTGCCCGAGAATTGTATAATAATACCCCTGGGTTAAACATCTAATTTCTCAGGAAAGAAAGAAGGCAATAAATGGTAAGATTAAATAATGGGAGTTTTTTTGATAGATCTTATAGAATCACAAGGTAATAAAAATAGTCCAATTTAAAAAATATCCATGTATTATTTTATTAATTCGGAATAAATGTTATTCCGGAAACAAAACTAAATAACTATAACTATATGATGTTCAGATGTTTAACAACATATTATACGGATATTCAATTTATCCTAAAATCAAAATACTTTATGTAAGAATATCACCTAAGTC
This sequence comes from Bacteroidia bacterium, assembly GCA_033391075.1. Lineage (NCBI taxonomy): Bacteria > Pseudomonadati > Bacteroidota > Bacteroidia > Bacteroidia bacterium. The sequence continues at coordinate 49,924 of JAWPMV010000005.1, read as the reverse complement.
TAAGCATTTTTACCTTCAAATATATACAGCTATCCTGCCCTCTGACAAAAAAACGTCACAACTCGAAATATTCGAAATTCGGATAAAGTATAAGCTAGAAAAAAGGCTCTCTAATAAGAGCCTTAAGTTAAGGCCAAGCTTTTCTGCTAATCCAATAGAATGTCGAACAACTTTTCCCGAAAAGCTCGTTGTTTCTCTCCCAATCCATTTCCTTCTGCTGCATTATATCCGATTGATATAGCAACCCCAGTATCCGGGAAGTAAAAACTATAGGCTTCATAGGTAGAAGTTGATCCCGTATGTCCATAAGCCACACCTTTAGGGGTATTCCATAAGCTGATCCCCAACCCATAAGACTCATCTGGCCACTGAGGATAATCTTCTTCCCCCTCCCCTACGATAAGCAATTCTGAATCTGTCATTTGCTGGAAAGCTTCATTTGACATCAATTGTCCAGTGAAAAGTCCATCGAAAAAGAGGTTGAGGTCCTGCATATTGCTAGCGATTCCTCCATCCCCGGTAGCTGCATCAGAAACCGCAATGTGCATAACATCTTCAAACCTTCTTCCGCTGATGTTTCTATAAGGCCTTGCCGTACCTTCCGGAATGGGGTTTTCATGCGTTCCCATTTCTGTGTTCTCCAATCCCAGACGTTTTACGATATAGGTATCTACCGCATCCCAAAGGGGCATATTTCTAGCCTTCTCTATGACCAACCCCAGCAATACGTAATTGCTATTAGAATAAGAATATTTCTCTCCAACCGCTAATTCCGCCTTTTTCCCATAGATATAGCGCAGTTTCTCTTCTTGAGTTTCCAACAAATAAGAAGTATTCAAAGCATTGATGTACTGTTTGACGCCTAAGTAATCTCTGATCCCGCTGGTGTGGGTGAGCAAATGACCTAAGTTAACCTGATCTGCATTTTCAATCTCCCCGATCACAGACTCATCCAACCAATCCTTGAGCATATCATCCACCGACAAAATTCCATCGTCCTGTAATTGCATGATGAGGACGCCCGTAAATGTTTTTGAAATACTCCCTACCATGGTTTTCGTACAGGCTTCCAGAACTACATCATTGGGGATATCAGCTTTTCCCATCGCATTATTGTACCAAAGGCCGTTTTTGTCCTTGACAGAAACTTGTACACCGACGGATATAGCACCTATTTCCTCCAAAGCCCGATCAATAGCGGCTTTATCGGGGTGAGCGTCTGTATTATCGGGACCACTTAGTTGACAGTTATAAGTCGCTGGAGCAACAACATCATCTGTTTCACAGGCATAGAAACTAATGAGGGATAAGCATATTATGAAGTATTTTTTCATGATTCCTGGATTAGTGCTTCTTTTTGAAAGGATAAATTTTGATGCCTATGCCGACCAATTGGTGAGCAGTCGTATAGGCATTAAGGGGAAGTTCGACGCTATTGGACCAGCTGATAAAGAGTTCGGGACTGTATCTATCTTCCCCCAATCGATAGCCTAGTTCAGCAGTTGCAGATACCAGGAAATAGGGAGTCCCACTATTGCCTATTTCTTCATAGTTCCCATTTTCTACCCGATACACAGGTCCGGTAGCAAATCCATAGAGATAGCCAGGCCCCAATCCTATCCTAAGGCTAAGTGGACCGAAATATCTCCGGTAGGCGAATTCTGTAGTCAGAAATACGGCTGTCTGCATCTCTTTATGATGAAGGAAGCCCAGGTTTCCTGCAATGAAGCATTCGGAATTGCGATTCTCTTTCAATTGATATTCCGTCCCGATAAGGATGGCGGGATTATAATCGAATGAAAGGAAATTGAAACTTGGAAAAGTGATGCTTTCATCCAGCACCGAAATCTTGAGTGGGAAGTTTTGGGAATCATTTTGGGATTTTGTGTTGGCAAAAAAGACCATCATAAAGAGGCCCAAAGCCAGCAAACATTTGTTCTGCATGAGATAGGGATTAAGTTTTCCGTAATAGATACCCTCGATGACTCAAAGGTGGCTTATCTCAAGCGAGAAGGGGTTTTGGATTGTTAAAACCTGAGAAATGAGAACCTATCTATGCGATTTTTTGAATTCTGTGGGGGTTTTTCCTGTCTGCTTTTTGAAGGTAGTGTAAAAAGCAGATTTAGATTTAAAGCCAGCCTCCAAGCCAATCGCTAGCAAACTGTACTTTTGAGCTTCAGGATCGAGGATCATCTTCTTAACTTCTTCAACCCGATGCTGATTGATATAGCTGGTGAAATTGGTGGAAGTAGCCGTATTTATTATTTGGGAAAGGTAGCCCGAGCTAATCCCCAATCGTTCGGCGACCTGATCTCTACTCAAATCCGGATCAAGAAAAATCTTTTCCTCTGAAAGCAAACGGTCCAACTCAAGTAAGTAATGATTGTTTTTGTCGAAAGTTGGATTATTTACAACCTCTTTTGTCCTTATCACCGAGCTTTTATTTGCTTCAGTAGCCTCCTCGTGGAAAAGTTTTTTCAACAAAGCCTTGTCCTGCACCAATCTCAATTGATAAAGCCCTTTATAAGTCATCCAGTAAATAAAGAATGAGATCGCCAACCAGAGTCCGTAGGTAAAAGCAGAATCAATCAGCATAAAATCTGAAGGGATAAAACTCACGATCAGCCAAAGAATTACAAGTATGAGAAAGAAATGCCAGATTCTCTGGATCCATATTTTTTCCTCTGGAGGAACTTTAGCCTGCCTAATGATAAAGAAACTAATGATGCAGAGGAGTAAACTATATATAGGCCCCAGATAAGACTCCGTGGAATACACCCAATACCTAAAGCTTTCCATTCCCGGCATTTTGTACCACTGGAAATCGTACTCAAAATTGATGATGAGATTGAGAATTACATAGATACCGAAAGGAATGCTCAGCAAAAGAAATTCCCTTTTGTTTCCCCAGGAATGCTTGGTGATTTTCAGGAAAAAAAAGAGTACAGGAACAAATACCAACAGAATCCAGGGAACATCATCTCCGAAATAGTCTATGAAATAATATTGATCATCAAAGCCCCAATCACTCAACCATTGATTCATCCCTATGATAGAGATCATAATAAAGGATAAGGCCAGGTATTTGTTGGGACTGCCTTTAAAAATGGGAGAAAATAGCAGCACAAATCCGAAAATAAAGCCTTGTGCAAGGCTCAACATGACCAGTATGTCGAGTAAATTTACTTCCATGTGTGTTCGCTCCCTGTTTTTCTTCCTTGAAGGACTGCGAAAAAGGAAAAAGGTTCGCTAAAACTCAATAGGCATAAGGCAAACCCAGGTAATTTTCTGCAAAAGCTCTTCCGGCTGCTTTCGAAGAACATACATGATTCAGAGACGCTATTTGCATGCTCAGATCAAAAGAAGAATGCCCTTTCCCAATATGAAAGATATTCGTCATCCACCAGGAAAAGCTTTGTACTTTCAGGATTCGATCTAAACAGATCTCTGCATAGTTATCAAGAAGTTCCTTATCTCCCCGTGTATAATAATCTTCCAGGCCTTTTGCCAGCACCCGCACATCTCCGATAGCCAGATTTAATCCTTTTGCACCTGTAGGAGGAACAATATGTGCAGCATCCCCTGCCAGAAAAAGTCTTCCAAAACTCATGCAGGTATCATACTCATTACGCATAGGAGTAACCGCCCTACTTAGCATCTTTCCCCGATTCAGCGGCCGACCGATTCGTAGTTCCAATTCCTCCCAAATTTCCTCCTCACTTCTGTGATTAGGATCTTCCCCGGGATCGCATTGGAGATAATATCGACACAGCTCAGGACTTCTCATACTCGCCAGGGCAAATCCTCGCGGATGATGAGCATATAGGACCTGATCAAAACTTGGGGCAGCCTCAACCAATAAAGCGAGCCATCCATAAGGATAGAGGTATTTTTGCGGATTTTTGAGTTTTTGAGGGATGCTCGCCTGCCCTATTCCCTCATAGCTATCACAACCCGCAATAAAATCGCAGATAAGCAGATGCTCTTCGCCTTCCTTTTCGAATACAATTTCAGCCTTTCCATCTTCCAAGCCCCTTAGCTCTTTTGCCTCTGCTGAAAAATATGTTTCCTGTCCATTTTTCAGCCTTACTTCTATCATATCTCGGGAAATGTAGCGCTGGCCATAGAGGCTAACACCTTCTCCTTCAAGTGATTCAAAATCAAGCTGTTTAAGACTCCCATTAAAAGCAATACTTATCCCTTTATGAAGCATTCGGTCTTTGAGCAAACGCTCCCCCACTCCCTCATCCACAAAGGTCTTAACTGCTCTTGCTTCTAAAACCCCAGCACGGACCCGATTTTCGATGGTATGCCTGCTCTCTTTCTCGATGATCACAGAGTCTATTCCCCGCTTATACAGCATTTGCCCCAATAATAATCCAGCGGGGCCTGCACCAATTATCCCTAACTGTGTCTCAATTTTTTTCATGTTCTTAATTCCTTCAGAGATATATTTACAAAAAATACAGGCATGATAAAACCAATCCTGAGGAAAGAAGAAATACAAAGTAGAGGAAGGGAAATCCTGGAAGCCCTTCCACTTAGCTATCCGGGAATTGAGGAAAAGAGAGCTCTATTGCTGGACTGGGAGAGTAACTGGCAGCTGGAAGACGATTCTTATGTTTGGCTCAGTTGCGTAGAAGCACTTTTCGGGGTATCTGAAGGCAATTTTGGAGTTGGAGCAATACTGGTAGACGAAAAAGGAGATATTCTCATACAAGGCCACAATCACAGCTTCAAGCCCGACTATCGCTCAGACCTGCATGCTGAAATGGTGGTTCTCAATGAATGGGAATCCCACCTCAGTGGACCTTTGGAAAATAAGGATAACGGCCTCCGACTCTTTTCCTCTCTGGAACCCTGCCCGATGTGTTTCACCCGCTTGCTTTACTCCGAAATCAAAGGCATCCATTACGCGGCGGAAGACGATCTGGGTGGTATGCAGAGATATGTAGAGCATATGCCTCCTTTCTTTCGATCTGTCGCAAAACGACACAATCTTTCACGCGCCAAAGCCTCCCCTGCCCTCCTACAAATCGCAGGAGAGATCATGGATTTAAATAAGGAGAGTTTGGATGGGCAGATAAGATAAAACCGTAGGTTTTTGGAGGTGTTCTCGTGTTCTTGTGTTCCCGATTTTCATAAAAAACCTGAACACAAGAACACATGAGCACATCCTTACTTTCTTGGCTTCCCCATATTCATCTCTAAAATATCCGTCGGTCTTTCTGTCTTATCTCCCATCAGGTGTCGGGTGAAATAATCTGCCTTTAACCAGAAAAAATACTCCGTCATGCTACCATAGCCATGACGAGCCGCAGGGAAGACAAAATAATCGAATCTTTTATTGGCTTTTAAAAGTGCCTGGGCCATGCGTAGGGTTCCGGCCGGATGAACATTATTATCGATATCCCCAGTCGTGATCATCAATTTTCCTTTGAGGTTTTTGGCTAACTCTGGATTCTTGTCGATGTCGTATTTGAAACTGACATTGCCTTCATCATCGGTAATTTCTTTCACTCCATGGTGCTTTTCACTCCACCAGCGATTGTAAACAGCATTGTCGTGATTACCGGAGGATGATACAGCTACCTTAAAGAAGTCCGGATATACCAGCATAGCCGCTGTGGACATAAAACCTCCTCCGGAGTGGCCAAAGATTCCGACCTTATTAATGTCGATATAGTCATGGCGATAGGCGATTTGTTCTGCTACTACCTTTTTATCCTCCAAACCATAGTCTCGCAGGTTGCCATAGCCATAATTATGGTACCACTTGCTGCGATCCGGATGCCCTCCTCTATTACCCAAAGTGATGACGATAAAACCAAGCTGAGCCATGCGGTCGGTACGGTTCATTCGTGATGAGAATGCTTTATTGACAGCTTCCGTCTGTGGACCAGGATAAACGTACTCAATCAGAGGATAGAGTTTGGTACTGTCAAAATCAAAAGGCTTGTACATCACCCCATAAATATCCGTGATTCCATCTCCCGCCTTTGCTTTGAAAGGTTCCGGGAATTTATATCCTGCTTCAAATAGCATAGAAAAGTCTGCGCTCTCCAGAGACATGATTTTATTTCCGCTTCTGTCGAAAAGATCCGATTGGGGAACTGTATTTACCCGGGAATAATTACTGACGAAATAGCTCTCCTCATCATTCAAACTCACCCGGCTATCGAAATTCCCTTTATTGAGAAGCCTCAAACCACTTCCGTCAAAATTGACACGATACAAATGCTGATAATAAGGATCCTCTCCTTGTTCTCTTCCGTTTGCCCGGAAATACACCCAACGATTTGCTTCATCTACTCCTTCAATACTCTCTACATGCCAGGGGCCGCGGGTGATTTGGTTTTTCAACTCTCCATTTCCATTATATAAATACAGATGCGCCCAGCCATCTCTCTCGGACCATTGTATGAGTTCTTCTCCATCATTGACCAAAGCAGGAGTTGTCATCTCTACATAGGTATTGAGTCTTTCTTCTACTACTACTTCACTTTCTCCATCGGAAGTATTTCCTACACAAATATCAATGCGCTTAAGATCACGGCTTGTACGGGCAAAGTAGATTTTATCCGAGCTTGAGGAAAGCCATAGAGCAGGTCTTTGCTCATCATCCCGATTTTTCTTTAAGCGAGGTGCATATAGAAGTCCTAATTGTTGATCAGGGAAAGTATCTGTATCAATTTTCTGAATGCCCTTACTCGCAAGATCGAAGACCAAAAGCTCAGACTTAGCTGCTTCTTTCTCTCCGGGCATATGGTATTTATAGGTTTCGAGTGTAGGTCTGGGATTAGCAGTTGAATTGATCACCCAAAGCGGTTTTACGTCTCGGCTATCTGTCCGAACCATAGCAAACTTCTTGCTATCGTGGGACCAGCTCACAAATACCCTTTGTCTTTTATCTTTGTTCTTCTCCAGGTCTACATTGGTCTGCCCTCTACCAGCGCGGGAATAACTGTAGTACATTTCTCCATCCTCTGTCCACTGATTTTCTACAATTGTGGTGTCTTTCTCATCTTTTTTCGCCTTCAGGTAGTTCTCCATATCCATCCAATAGAGATTATGCTTACGGCCAAAAAGGACGATAGAACTATCGGGTGAGATAGAAGCCCAGCTCTGATCCTTTTTGGGTTTTTCATAATCATCCAGCAAACGCAGTTCCCCATTGCCCAGATTGTATTCAAAATACCAGACCTTGGCCTCCATCTTTTTCTTTTTGTTCTTGCGCTTATCGCTATCCTGAGAGTCACCTTCTTCTTCCGCTTCTACTTCCACCAACTTACTTTTCACCTCAAACATGATATGGGTTTCATTTTTGATGAATTTCAACTTCTCGATATTCAGGTGTTTGCCGTCAAAAGGATCTCCCGTAAGACGAGTCATTTCTGCAGCTAGCTCATCCCGGTCGAACATTTGGGTTTTGCTCCTTCTGGCCGGATCAACGATATAGTAGAATTTCCCGTCACTGGTTTCATAAGTGTACCAGAAGCGATTGCTATTCTTTAGCCAATGGGGATCTACAGAGGTTGAAAAAACCATTCTCTTCAGATTATCAGGTGAAAATCTGGCTGCCAGAGAATAATTAGCCTTGTTTATGGGCGTGTTTTGTGCCGTAGCTGAGGCCATCAAGCCCAGCAGGCATATTATGCTTAGGAGTGAACGCATAGCAAATAGATTAGATGTTGATCTCGATTAAATTGATCCTGCAAAATGGGAACAAGAATCCAGAGACACAGCATTCTTTGTCTATGAAGTAGCTCAGATCATCGAAAATTTTTATTCGAAAAAGCCAAACAAAATTTTTTATTCCGCTCTAAATGGATAATTTATAATTAGCCTTTGGAATGCTCTACACCTTCTAACTCTAAATTTTAACATCATGGATCTCACTAGTTTAGTAATCTGGCTTGTCTTAGGCGCCGTCGCAGGCTGGTTAGCCGGACAGATCATGAAAGGACGTGGATTTGGTACGATTGGAAATATCATCGTCGGTATCCTCGGTAGTTTTCTTGGGGGTTGGCTAGCTCCTCAATTGGGAATAGCTGGCGCACAAACCGGTGGCCTCAGTGTCCCAAGTATCCTCACAGCAGTGGGAGGAGCTGTCGTATTACTTTTTGTAGCGGGACTGCTTAAGAAAGCTACCTAAGTTTCCATTTTTAGCTTGAATAAAGGATTTCCCTATTGGGAGAAAAATATCAAATCCGTCTGCTTCTGGCAGGTGGATTTTTTCTTTCATGCAACTATTTGGCTGTCTTTTTCATCTTAGCTGGTAAACCAGCTATATGCTATTGAAGATCGTCAAACTATTGGGATTCCTCCTGGGAATCAATTTACTGGTCATCCTTATCCTGATTGTCCTTCATTTACCCGGTACAACAAACATTGACAAAACACATAGCCTTTCTTTCAATTTTGAAAGAGATGTCATTATCGTAGAGGCATATTTGAAAGGCATTGGTCCCTATAATTTTATCCTCGATACCGGTACAGATCCCAGTGTGATAGATAAAGAGTTGGCAGAAAGACTGAGCTTTGTTCAGTTTTCATTGGGAAAGCAGGAAGTAGGAGAAAATCAACCCATAGAAATAAGTTTACCAGCCCCCCTTAAACTTCGACTGGGAGATATGCCAGCAAGTCGCAAATTTTTTCTGGGTCTGGACCTAAAGCCCATCTCACAAAAAATGGGAATGCCGATTCATGGCATATTAGGACATAATTTCCTACGCGATAATGCTTTTCAAATTGACTATAGGAAGAAAGAGATTCACTTCTTTCCTGCAGATCATGAGCTTTATTCAGCTGGTGAAAAAGGAGTTTTGGCCATGAATCTCCAATTTATTGATGAAGGCAGCTTTCCCTTGATCGACGAATTGATAATAAATGGTAAAAAAATACGGGTAACCCTTGATACAGGCTATAATCAATCCCTTACCCTTTATACAGAAGCAGTAAGGGAACTCAAACTGGAAAGACAACTAAAGGACTTGCCAGGGAAAACTAGTCTGGGATATGGAGGAGAAAAAAAAGTGAAAAGTCTGGCTGCGCATTCTCTGTTACTGCAAGACTGGAAGATCCCTGAGGAGAAAACCATCTTTGCAGACCTGGAAAGCAAAAAATCTCAAGTCCCTATGGAAATACGGGCCGGGAATATGGGAAATGGGATTCTTAAGAACTACAAACTCAGTATGGATTATAAACGGAAGAAAGTCTGGTTTGAGAAGTATTAGGATTCAAGTACTGGGACAAATAGGATATTACAAATTATTGAAATAAAGCAACTTAGCCAGTTCGCCTTTAATCAAAACGATAGGGACAGCTCATCAGCTGCCCCTATCGTTTTTTATGTAATTAGGTTGCCCTTTTCATCCCATTCTGCCTTGGTGCCGGCCTTGGTGATATCCACACATTTGGCAATCCATTCAGGCTCATAGTCCACCTCATGTTCAGCCAGAACCTCTGCAGGTACGCCATTCCAAACATTCGGTACATTTCCTTTATACCCCAGATCATCAATTCCCATACGGGTTGTATAGTATCCGGTCATGGTCAGATTTCTCATCAAATTGAAAAACTTGATTCCATATGCCATTTCTGGCTTTTTATTGTCTGGATCAGGATAGGCGATATCATCCACAATCTGGATTTGTTCTTCAGGAGTAGCTGCTTTAAATAGTTTGTTAAAGCGAAGATTTGATTCTCCATCCAACCACATCAATCCTCCTCTAATTGGCAATTGATTATTAGGAAGGTCTTTGACAATGAACTCAATAAATTCAGGAACACCTGCATCCGTAGCAGAGCCTGCAGTTGCAGTTGCAGGAAGGATAATATCACACAGAACGGCTATCGTTTCCAATTCATGCTCAACTAAAAAGACCTCAGCCATGACTTTCTTATCATGCTCAATCTCCTTGGGAGTTCGTCCGTAATATTCTTCCTTTCCCTCGACTTTCTGTTCTTGTACTTCAGCAGGGCTCTCACAAGAAGTGGCTGCACCTGCGACCGTGGCACCTGCTATGGTACCAATCAATATATTTTTAAGAGATTCTCTTCTGTCCATATCTAGATGTTCTGTTTTTTCATTTGATCAATGATGTATTCCGAAGTGCGCATAGAGAGGGCCATAATGGTCCAGGTACAATTCTTATCAGCCTGTGAAGTAAATACTCCGGCATCCACCACAAATACATTGTCACAATCGTGGAGTTGGCTGTATTTATTGGTAACCGAGGTTTTCGCATTATCGCCCATACGGGTCGTACCTACCTCATGGATAATCTGACCAGGCGCCAAAAGACCATAATCCTGATCTTTTCCTGGCGTATCTCCCAGTACATGAGCTCCCATAGCATCAAAAACTTCTTCAAAGGTCTTTTGCATATGACGGGCTTGCAGTCTTTCATAATCCGACCATTTGTAGTCAAATTTCAATACAGGTATTCCCCATTGATCGACCACATTGGGGTCAATCGTACAGCGGTTGTCATAACGAGCAATGGCTTCTCCTCTACCGGAAAGACCAATTACCGCTCCGTAAAAACGCTTGGCATCTTCTCGAAGCTTGTCGCCATAGCCTCCAATATCGCCTCCGATATATTTATTGAATTCCGTATGATTAAAACCAAAACCATAACTAGGCATTCCCATTCCTCCCCAAATCTCAATATGGTATCCTCTTGGGAAATCCAGTTTCTTATTATCCAGCCACCAGGGCGAATATACATGCATACCTCCTACTCCATCTTCATTGTAGGTTTTACGATTCATCAATTGAGGTACAAAAGCTGCACGCCCTCCTCCAGTAGAATCATGCAGATAACGTCCTACTACATCACTGCTATTTCCCAATCCATTGGGATGCTGGCTACTTTTCGAATTCATCAGGATACGAGCAGAACTACAAGCTGAAGCTCCTAGTACTACCGTTCTGCCTTTCAACTGATATTCACGACGGTCATTTTTATTGATATAAGAAACCCCCGTTGCGCGCCCTTCTGAATCTGTCATTACCGATTTGACCATGCAATTGGTAAAGAGATCTATTCTCCCACTGTTTTTCGCAGGAATGACAAAAACAGAACTGGCAGAAAAGTCAGCGTACTGCGTACAGGAACGCCCACATTGGCTACAGTAAAAACAAACACCCCGATCATCATTGAGTTTTTTCGTCAAAATTGACAGACGACTGGGTATAACCCTCACTCCAGCTTTTCTGGCAGCCTTTATATAATAGAGTTCGTGCAGACGCGGTTTAGGTGGGGGTAGAAAAAATCCGTCCGGGTCATTGGGAAGGCCTTCATTGGAACCGAATACCCCTACCAGTTTATCCAGTTTGTCATAATAAGGTTTGACATCATCATAACTGATCGGCCAATTATCGCCCAGACCATCTACATCTTTGTGCTTAAAGTCCGTAGGGCCAAAACGAAGAGATATTCTCCCCCAGTGATTGGTACGTCCACCAAGCATCCGGGAACGCCACCACATAAATTTTGTGCCTTCTTCATGGGTATAAGGCTCCCCATCAACTTTCCAATCTCCCCAGGACATATCGTAATCGCCAAAGGCCCGATTCGTACTGGCACCTCTGCGAGGAGATTCCCAGGGCCATTTTAACTGGGTTCGCGTTTCTTCATCTTTGGGATCGAAATAAGGGCCAGCTTCTACAACCGCCACTTTTAAGCCGGCATTGGCAAGCATATGAGTAGCCATGCCCCCACCTGCGCCCGAGCCAACTATTATGGCATCATACTCTTGAGAATTTTCTATGATCTGCATGCAGTAGTTTTTGAGGTTTTAAGAGGGAAATCAAGTTAGTAAACTTGCTCGATTTATTCGATATTAGCTCAAATTATTTAAGAAACTATGCTTAACCGCAGGAAATTTATCGCCACCCAAACTACTGCTATGCTAGGAATTGGAATTGCTCCCGCATCCTTATTTTCTTCCTCCTCAGACAGAAAGTTTAAAATGTCTCTCAATGCTGGCTCGATTGGGGTCTCAGGCAATCAATTGGAAGTCCTCGATTATGCCATAAAATACGGCTTCGAGGCCATGACCTGCAATACCAAAGACCTCCTTTCTATGGATGCCCGGCAGACAGATGAGTTGGTAGATAAAATGAAAGCGAAAAGCATCAGTTGGGGATCTGCAGGACTCCCCTTAGATTTCCGTAAAGATGAGGCCACTTATCAGCAAGGACTGAAGGCTTTACCCAAGGCAGCAAAAGCTATGGAGGAAGTCGGAGCTAGCAGAATGAATACCTGGATCATGCCTACCCAGGCTGATAGAACCTATAGAGCAAATTTTGAGCTGCACCAGAAAAGGATCAAAGAGATTAGCAACATCCTGGGTCATCACGGTATCAGATTTGGCTTGGAGTATGTTGGTCCCAAAACCCTTATGAGTCGGGATAAATATTCCTTTATCCGAACTATGGCAGAGTTGAAAGAGCTCATAGAAGCAGTGGATGAAGACAATTTGGGCTTTATTCTGGATAGTTTTCACTGGTTTTGTGCAGGGGAAAGTGCAGCAGATATCCTGAGTCTTGAGAATAAAGACATAGTGGCTGTAGACCTCAATGATGCAAGAGCTGGTATTTCAGCAGATGATCAAATAGATGGAAAACGGGAACTACCAGGTGCCTCCGGAGAGATTGACCTCAAATCCTTTTTACAAGCCTTAACACAGTTGGGATATGATGGCCCCGTCAGGGCTGAGCCTTTTAATAAGGTATTATGGGACATGGAAAATGATGATGCACTTGCTGCTACCTATAAAGCCATGAGTGAGAGCTTCTCCTTGATATAGAAAAGTATATATCTTCTTTACTTTAGAAAGCCAAATTCTTATTTGGCCTGGAAGCTTGCAAAACGCCTGCACTATTCCCGCATAAAATTTACAGCTTCCCTGCAAATCTTACCTTCCTTAAGGAAAGGCCGAAATTCGCAGGAAAATTGGCAGTACTATTCATAAATATGGGTATTCATCCCGAAAGCCCTCTTTGTCTATGAATATCCTGACAAATAGCTCCTTACAAGAATTAACTGTAATTTCTGGAGAGGAGCAACTGCATATCCTTAGGCTCTTTCAACATTCCCTCGATCCTCTTTGTGTTGCTGGTTTTGATGGCTTTTTAAAAATCATTAATCCGGCTTTTACAGATACATTAGGATATTCAGAAGAAGAATTGTTATCTAGCTCTTTTTTGAATTTTATCCACCCGGAAGATCAGGAAAAGACGCTTATTGAAGTACATCGTCTCATCGACATGCAGGAAAATTCCATGGATTTTGTCAGTCGCTTTCGAAAGAAAAATGAGGATTATGTTTATTTCCAATGGAATGCAGTACCTGACAGACAGAATCAGCAGATATATTGTACCTTCAGAAACATCACGGATATGCGCATCCATGAAATGGAAAAGCGTAGAGCAGTCGAAGATTTCAACCTGATTGTGCGAGGAATTGATGCCGGGATTTGGAGCCATGATCTCCGAACAGGCAGAGAATGGTGGTCTTCCAATTTTTTCAAACTGCTGGATTATGAGCCCGGAGAAATTCATCCTTCCTATGCCCATTTCAAAAGTCTGGTTCATCCCAGTGATCGGGCCTATATGGAAAAAAAGTTTCACGACCATTTATACCATCAAAAAGATTATAAAGTAGAACTTCGGCTCTTGACGGGTAATGGGGAGTATAAATGGATGGAGACCTCTGGCCAAAGTATCAGAGATGATGAAGGAAATGCCTTAAGAGTGGCAGGTTCCCTCCGAGATATCAATGATCGTAAAATGGCTCAATTGGAGGTAGAGAAACAGGAATTCCTTCTGAATCAAACAGCCAAAATGGCTCGGGTTGGAGGATGGGAAATATGTTTAGACAAAATGACCCCCATTTGGTCCGAGGAAGTTTATAGAATTCATGAAGTCGAACCCAGCTATAAACTTAATCTTGAAGAGGCCTTTGATTTTTATGTGGAAGAATATCGGGCTCTCATTTCTGATGCCGTTGAAAAAGCTATAAATGAAGGCAAGGAATATGATCTCGAATTGAAAATCTTAACCAAAAAGAATCAAGAACGATGGGTTAGGGCAATAGGCAAACCCATCAAAAATGATGAGGGAGAAGTAACAGCCCTTCGCGGAATTTTTCAGGATATAGAGGAGCAAAAAAGGAGGGAGAATTCTTTAAATAAGTCCATCGAGATCATTAGCGAACAGAACAAACGCTTCTCCAATTTTGCCTACATCGTATCACATAACCTTAGATCTCATATCAGTAATTTCACCCTCTTGATTGAATTATACGAACGAACTTCCGAGAAAAGTGAATTGGATAAAATTCTCGATATGGGCAAGACGACATTCAGCCGTTTGAAAGAGACGATTGATCATCTCAGTAAAGTGGTAGAAATACAAACTGAAATCAGCCAACAAAAAGAATACCTCGGAATAAATCGAGTATTAAATAGAACCCTTGATATCCTGAGCATGGATATCACCCAAACAGGATGCATAATTGAGACTGATTTCAATGATTGGAACCATATCAACTATGTGCCGGCATACCTGGACAGTATTTTTCAAAATCTTATCTCGAATGCCATTAAATACAGACATCCCGACAGAAACCCTCACATTAAATTGAGAACCTATTTTGACAATGGGAAGCCTGTACTTTCTGTCAAAGACAATGGTCTAGGAATAGACCTCAAGCTCCATAAAGAGAAAGTTTTTGGAATGTTCAAAACCTTCCATGAGCATCCACAAGCCAAAGGCATAGGGCTTTTTATCACCAAAAATCAGATAGAGGCATTGGGAGGCTTTATTCAGGTAGAAAGTGAAGTAGGAATTGGAACAGAATTTATCATCTATTTGCAGGGTCTCTAGATTAACTTAATGTAAAATCTTTGACAATACGGCCAATATTTGAACCTAAATATCTCACAGGCGTACAAATAAGTGGCTCCGATTTCAATAAGACTATCCCTCCGTGTTTGTAATCATTCAAATTCAAGGACATGGAACGTCTTTATGTGAAAGGTATTATTTGTATAGCCTTTATTCTCCAGTCATTTTTATCCCTTACTGCAAAGCCTGAGACCTATGATCTCTTTGCTTCGGATGAAGTATTAAAAATTCATCTTGATTTTGATATCAAGCAATTACTGAAAGGGAAATACAAAGAACTTTATGTACCCGCTTCTCTCTATTTAACCCTTGAGAACGGAGATCTAATAGAAGAAAGTATCCGCATTCGGGCCAGAGGAAACTCCCGAAAAAGTTACTGTAGCTTACCCCCACTAAAACTGAATTTTAAAGACGAAAAATCTAAAGAAACCGGTTTTTTAGGGCAAACTACGCTGAAACTTGTAGTTCCTTGCCGAAATAGCAAGGTTTTCCAGCAGTATGTCTATAAAGAGTATTTAGCATACAAACTATTCAATCTGGTTTCTGATATCAGCTTCAAAGTACGTTTGGTTGAGCTAAACTTGACCGATAGCCAGGACAAAAGAAAACCTATGCAGGTCTATGGTTTTCTAATAGAGCATGTAGATAAATTGGCAGACAGGATTGACAGCCATGAAATAGAGCCTGCCAGATTTAGCAAAAAACTGGTTGAGCAAAACTATATGGCGAAAGTCGCCCTTTTCCAATATGCGATAGGCAATACCGATTGGAAAGTTGAGAACACTCACAACATCAAAGTGCTACAAAGCAATCCGGCGGTAGACAGAAGAGTTTATGCCGTTCCTTATGACTTTGACTATGCAGGACTCGTAAATGCCAGCTATGCAATCCCTCATGACAAATTAGGTCTCAGTTCTGTCACCCAAAGACTTTATATGGGAGTATGTCAGTCAGATCCGGAATTGTATCAACTTCTGGAGGAATTCAAAGCCAAAGAGAATGATTTTATGGCAGTAGTCGCAGACTTCGAGCATCTGGATGCAAAAAGCAGCTTTTACATCCAGCGATATCTCGCAGATTTTTTCAAGATCATCGAAAATCCTGCCCTTGTGAAAAGGAATTTTCTATCCTATTGTGAACCTTGATTAATGGCTCTTTTTTGCTGAGTGGATTTATCCCTAAATTCACCAGCATTATGGAAAAAGTATCTGTCGGATTTATTGGTTCAGGAGGCATAGCAAAGGCCCATGTATATGCGCTCACAGCCCTTCCCTTTTATTATGAAAGTCTTCCAAAAGTCGAATTGAGTTCGGTATGTTCAAGCAGGGCCGAGAGTCGAGAGGCTTTTGCCCGGAGATATTCATTTGAAAAGGCAGAGGATTTGCAAAACTTCGCCAGGAATTCTCAGATTAATACGGTCTATATTCTGGGACCTAATAAGGTTCATTTTGAGCATTTGCAAGTGGCTCTTAGTATGCCTCAGGTAGATAAAATATACTTGGAAAAGCCGGTTTGTGGCTCCCATGAAGAGGAAAAAGCCCTTGGAGAATTGCTTGGAAGCATTCCTGCTTCCACGAGCATCCAGATCGGCTTTCAATACCTGCAGATTTCATCTATTCGAGAAGCCCTGAATTTCTGGAAATCAGGTGTACTGGGGAAAGCCTTGCATTTTGACTTGAAATATTATCATGGAGATTACCTCCAGCAAGCCTATCGCGACAAAAGAAGAACTCGATTGACACCCGCCCCGGATGGAGGCGCTATGGCAGATTTAGGTTCACATGGCATCAGTTTGCTCTGTGCCTTTCTCGGAGAAAACCTTCAAATTCAGAGTGCTTTCCAGGCAGGTAATTTTGAAGATGTTCCGGAAGATTCAGATCTCTTTAGCAGCCTTTCCTTGTATGAACCGAAGACAGGAGCCGTGGGGCATATGTCAGCCAGTCGGATCAGTTCCGGAACGGGTGATTTGATCGCTTTTGAGCTGTATGGAGAAAAGGGAACCCTGAAATTTTCCACGCATGAGGCCGACTACTTTGAATATTATCTCGAAGAAAGCGGCGAATGGAGCAAAAAAATTGTCAGCAGCCGTTATGAACCCATAAGCAGCTTTCCTTCTAAACATGTTCCTACAGGATGGTTAAGGTCTATGGTGCATGCCCATTACATGTTCCTTACTGGAAATCGGACAGATAGCTTTCTACCAGATCTTTCCCATGGATTAGCAGTTCAAAGATTGGTAAGGGAGACAGCTGACAAATTAAGGGAATTTCGAAAATTCAGAAGGAAATAGGTCTCATCCAGGATAAACTGGTCTTTTCGAATCTCCTTTAATCGACAAATTTCTCTTTCAAAAATCAGATAAAGCCAAAATAGCAATTAAGCTAGCCAAGGTACCTACTACCGTAAGTCCTACAATTTTGAAAACTTTAAGTCCATTTTTTTCCACTTTTTCAATCCGATCTATTGAATCAATTTCGTCATAGAAAATATACGTCCGATCTCTACCGACTTCTTTTTCTATATCTATATACATGGTATTGATTAGCTCTGTCTTGTAAGCAGCCAGATTGAAATTACGATGATCAAGTTTTTTACCCTCCTCAACAAAAGTCCGATAGTAATGAGGAGCTGTTTTTAGCTGAATTTTTAAGCCTTTCTCCTCAAATGTATAATCATCTATTAAATAGATGGTCCGGCTCATAACACCCGATTCCATTTTGGAAGGGCCAGCTACAACAATATTGGCAGTCTGACTGGCATAAGACCTGATATAGGATCTCCACTGACACTCACAATCATAAGAATGATCTCTATTTTTACCCTCAGGGTAATAGGTGGAGCTACAGGAAGTACATAGCAGTAAAATTGTACTTGCAATCCACAGAGATAAGTGCTTGTAATTTTTCATGAAAATAAGGGCTGTGAGTTAAAATAGAAGTATAAAAAGCAGTAGGCTAATCAAAGAGGCAGCAGTATTCTTATTTGTATCGCCTGTCCGCCGAAATCCACTATAGGAAGAACCTTGTCGATCAAAGGATTCCGTCAGAATCATATTTCGGTATAAAATTATCTCTTCATCTCCCGATAGTTCGACATTCAAGTGGATTCGAAGACTGTTGAATACTAAATCTCGTTCCCTGGTTGGTATTGAATAAGCCGAAATACGATTCCTTTCCGGAAGGCTTCCATGCATATAAGGTGGAGCTGAAAGAAGGACTCCTTTTAGTCCTTCCTCTTCAAAACTTATATTACCTAAACGGTATAAGCCAGAAGTCCCATAGTGAGAAAGAAGAAGGTTCTGATCCTTAACTATAATTATGCTTGCATCCGCTATACTCTCTTGTAGATGTTGCTTCCAATCTTTATGTGAAAAATCTCGAGTATGCAGGATTTCACGATAGTAAGTTGAACTACATGAAGAGCTAATCAGCATGGAAAAAAGCAGCAGACAATAGCTTATGGTTCGGTAGTAGTAGGCAATCATAATATATGGACGAGTAGAAGATGAAATAAGTCTTAGTTTCTATTGCTCAAAAAAGTGATCAACATATTCGATTTGCTGATAATCCAGTTTAACAGGACCCATTTTCACAGGATCAAAGACATAGATTACAACTGCCCCCCAGAAAACTTCCGGAAGATGTTTCAAAACTCCTCTCAATCGATTGGGTCCGACCTGAATTTCTTCCAGGCCTAAATTGTAATAAGCCTTTACTTCTTCATCCCAATACCTCAGGATGACCTCCGAACCATTTTCTCGTACTTGATTGAAGAATGAAGGGAAAGGATTGGGATTGGTTTTAATAAGCTGACTCTTAAAGCGCTCGATAGGGCGATTCAAATTTTGTATGAGGAAAATAATGAAGGTTATAAGAATCATAGCTGGCAATTTTGGATTGTAAAGGGGAAACAAGGGATTCGGCTTTCAAACTCAAGCTAATAGATGGGCCAGCTTTAGCCTAAAGGATTTATAATCAGCAGCTAATGGAAATAAGGATACAGCCGAATTGTCTCTATGCCAGGTGTTGCGGTTTAGGTAAACCCATATTATTGTTGACATCAGCTCTGAGATTTACGGATTTATGCAAAAATCTATTCTCTATCAACAATAGAAAGCGCCTGGAAATCATCGAGGAAATGCAGAAAAAGCCTAGTTTTGAAAAAAATAAAGATATGCTATCCGTTGTTGCCGAATGCTATGTAAAAGAAGGCTTTGCAAATGAACTCAAAGCCGAAATGATCAAACTCCTCGAACCTACACGAGCAGAGGAGGGATGTATCAATTATGATCTCCACCAGGATCAGGAGGATGAAAATCATTTCATTTTTTACGAAAATTGGGAGAGTGCTGCTCATCTGGCCAAACATGCCCAGAGTGCGCATATTATGGCTTATCGTACGGTGAGTAAAGGAAAGATTGCCAGCATGAAGATCTATAAAATGGATCAGGTAAATGCTGGATAACTAATTTCGGATTAGTTTTTTCGTAAGAAGTCTTTGGCCATTTTGATTGAGCCCACTTAGGAGATAAACTCCAGCATTGAGCTTTGCCAGATCGAGGACGAGATCATCTGAAGAGGAAAGGTCTTTTTTCCACAATAGCTTCCCACTTATATCCCTGAGAGTGATCTGCCTTATCTCTGGACTCATAGAAAGTCTGAGCTTCCTTTCCACAGGATTCGGGTAAAACCGCATATCTACTTCTGCCTGGAAAGATATTTCAACTCCTTTGGAGTACCTGAGGCTCCCATCTATGTCTTTTTGTGCTATGCGATAAACAGCATTTCCTAAAAGGGGTCTAGGATCTGTCCACTCATAGGCACGGACCTGTCCTTCCGAAACGGGCCGAGAAACCCTAGCCAGATCCTGCCATATGAGGGATGTATTACTTCTTTGAATCGTGAAATAGTCATGGTTGAGTTCTAGTGCTGTTGCCCAGTAAATAAGCACTTCATTTCCCTTTTGCTCTGCCTCAACATAGAGCCATTCGACCGGAAAAATATTGCCCAAAGCATTTCTTTCCGAAGCCCCTTTTCTTGGGATGTTCGCATCACGCGGATCTCCGAAATAATCATCACTCACAGAAGCAATAGGACTTGCAGCAAAATCTGGCTGTGTAAAGACACTGGCATCGACCAGTAATTCTCCATCAACAGCAATAAGTTGGGGATTCCGCTCCACAGATTGGGCATCCTTGCTCGTATTGCTACGTAAAGCAGCGATATCTGCCAGAGGTGTACCCGCCCAATCGGACAAATGCGTACCCTGAGTATGGTAGATGTTGTGGTTCATGACTCCTAATCCTGCAGAAGGATTCAATCTAAAACTATAGACATAGCCATTACTCAGATTGGAAAAGATATTATTCTGAAAGTGGACCGGCCCCCAACTACTGCTAGAACTTGTATTCTCATGCACAGCCTGGGAATTGGAAGGAAGGATGCTTCCTGAACTGACCTGGACGGTATTATACAGGATGTCCATATCCCGGCAAAAAGCTATTGATATTCCCCTTGCTCCAGCTGAACCTGAACTATTATCAATGTTGATGAGGTTGTTGCTGACTTCTGTACGAAAACCGAGCTTTCCTATACCTAAATTCAAGCCATAAACTAAACGGCTGGGATTGCTGAGCACCAGGAGATTTTTCTGGATCAACCAGTCTTCCTCATTTTGTCCCCGCAAAAACATCCCATTAGAAATGGCACTGGAGCGAATCTCATTTCCCCGGATCACATTTCCCTCTGTTTGATAGAAGTAAAGAGCTGTCCAGTTCTGATTAAGAAACTGATTATCGATCAGCTGAAAGTTTCTGATTTTATCTGAGCCTCCGTCATTTCGACAATACATTCCCCAACTTCCATCCTGAAAGAGATTGCCCTGAAAAAGGTTAGCATCCGAACTATTACTGTTAGAAAATTCGCGACAATAGACCAAAGCATAATCACTGCTGCTTGAATTTCCGGGAGGAATCTGGCCCAGAAATCGACAATTGAGAAAAGAATTCTTATCCGCTCCATTGTCCAACTCCAATAAACGAGCAAAACTATTGCTTAGGGCTCGGAAACTCAGATTCTCGAAGATGAGAAAATCCGCTCCATCCAGCTGTAAGACATAATTAATGCCAGTGAGGATAGAAGCATATTCGATTATTACGTCTGTGGCATTGCCACTTGCTGAATAGAAACGGATCTGATCGGTTTCGCTGGCCCCAGTGACAGGACCTATGCTAAGCTGTTCATTATAGGTGCCCGGACTTACCTCAAAATGTACCGGAGCATTGATTCCCTGATTTGCCAAGGCCTGGAATGCAAGTGCAAAGGAAGGGTAATTTGTGGGCCCTGCTGGAAGAGCCGGATTTATGCTATAATTTCCATTAAGTTGAGCCATGCTCTGCAGAGAAAAGCTGCCCCCAAGCAGGATCAAAAGAAGCAGATGTTTCAGAAAAGTGAGGGCATAAAGAGCAAGGTCCTGCAATGAAGGTTTCACTGGATTCATGATGGATATACAGAATGGATGGCTATTTGTCGCTTGAACAAAGCTTGCAATCAGGAGGCGCTTTGTCAATTACCCGTTCGGGTAGTTTTTACTCAAATCGGACAGAAAATGCAGGAAAAGACCTTTTTTGGGGCCTACTTTTTATGATTTGCAAGGGTAATCGCTTTGGTACTGAGTTGGGCGCGATTCTTTACTTCAAGTTTTCGGTAAATGGAAGAGACATGCTTTTTGATGGTATTCTCCGAAATGAAAAGGGCTTCGGATATTTCTTTGTTCTTTTTGCCGGAAATAAGTAATTCCAAAACTTCCATCTCCCTATTGCTCAAGGCATCTTCCAGGTAAAGATTGATCCGCTCAAGGGGTAATTCTACATCGGTATTCCCATGCAACTGAACTTGCTTTTTCAGAAATTCTACTTCCAGAGACAATTGCTTTAGTTTAAGGGCAGATTCCTGTCTTTTTGCAAAGCTTTGACTGACAATTTCTCCCATAGCAATAGAAAACATGAGGATATCAATGAGTATGCTTAACAGGATGATATGTTCTGTAATAAAAGTAAAGGGGAGTAAGCCGAAATCCTTCAATATGAAAATAAGCACTCCGAAAAAGAGACTGATCCATCCCAGAAAAAAGAAGAGAGCTGCTCGATTTCCCTTTCTCCAGGAAAAAAAACTAAGCACAACCAGAAAAATCATGATCAATTGAGGGACCGAATTAAACAATCTGACTGTAAGTGGTTTCGGCAAAAAGAAACTGATCCCCAACAGGAGGGTCGGAAGGATAGCTAGTATGCGGAAAGTATGTTTTAATCGGGGAAAAAGCTCTTCCACACGAAGCACGAAGGCAGCCAGGAGTACAGCGACCGTTGTGATCAGGCTCGTGGCAAATTCAGGAGCGATATAGTTGAATGCTGGGAAGCTCGGCCAAAAGAAACGATAAGCATATCCACTAAAAATCGTGCAGCATAGAAATACCAGGAGAATAAACGGAATGTAGAACAGGAAAATTCGTGCACGAAATCGAACATATATCAGGCTATTGTACAGCAGGAAAAGGCAGAGAATTCCAAAGAAAATACCCATGAGGGTATGATCTTTCCCTTCTGCTTCAAAATACTCCCTGGCCCCTAATAGCCTTATAGGCAAATTGGATAAGGTAGAAACAGAAATCCGGAGGTAAATAGCTGAAGAAAGATCTGTAGGGAGAAGTTCAAAAACAGGCACATTGCTGGATATGGCCCAATCTTTATGGGGAACCTTGGCCCCTGCCCTACCTATTGACTCATAATTCTCCTTTCTTTCAACAAAGACCTCAATCTTATCCAGCAATTGGTTTTCAAGGATCAGGTAGTGTTCTTCGGTAAAAGCTTCACTTTGCTCAAACTCCAGCTTAATCCAAAAATGTGAAGCTATGATACCAAAACCATGCGCATGCATTTGGCTTTGCTGAAATTTGTCTGCGAAATCCCCTCCTGCAATTTCCTCAAGGCTGTAGATTCCTTCCTTGTCCTCCAGATAGGAAAAGACAAAAGAAGTATGGGCTCCCCAGGATAATTGGGCAAGAAATAAGAAGAGCAGGAGACTTATAATGCTTTTGGAAATGCGTTTCAAAGCTATGTTTGCCTGAGAAGCAATATACAGTTTATTCAGCTCATTTATCTCGGATCCTTTAGCCAGGCTATAAAGCAGTAGAAGAAGCATAGATTTATTTTGACTAGTCATATTTTTCCCCTGCCAGAAATACAGGATTCAAATTGACTATTTTTAATCCTGAAAAAACATTGATACATTCGGGATAGAGGAACATCGGATCGGCCCAAACACTCGAAAGCCCAAAAGGACTCAAACAATGACTACTTTACTATCAAGCCGCGTTACATTAGCGGCATTCCTGCTCCTTTTTCTTTTATCCAGCCCCCTTTTCGCCCAAAATATTCCTCTGGCAGAACATCCCAGACCGGACTTCGAAAGAAGTCAGTGGCAAAATCTCAATGGCTTCTGGGCCTTTGAATTTGATGCTAATGATGAAGGAATGGATGCAAATTGGGCTAATGGGAAAAAAACTTTTTCCAGACGCATACAGGTTCCCTTTCCCTGGGGATCAGAATTGTCAGGACAAAAAGATGAGGCAGATATCGCCTGGTACCAAAGAAGTATACGCATAGGCTCAAGCTGGCAGAACAAAAGGATCTTCCTTACCATCGGAGCTTCAGATTGGGAAACCCATGTTTGGCTGGATGGAAAACTGATTGGCAGTCATCAGGGAGGTTATGTCCCTTTTTCATTTGAGCTTACAGACCATATCAAATCAGGCAGTGACCAAAAACTCACGATCCGAGTGGATGATTCAAGAAGAGAATTCACTTTATATGGCAAACAGGGTTATGGAAATGCCCGGGGGATTTGGCAAACGGTCTACCTGGAAGCAAGAGGACAAAATTACCTCGACGCTCTCCATATCACTCCCGATATCGACAAGGAGCAAATCAGTGGAGTAGCCTATTTAGGAGAGGAAGCAGAAGAGGATTTGAATTTAATCGTCGAAATTCAGGGAAATGAAACCCCTCTTACTCATTCCGTTAGCATTAAAAAAGGAGAGGCGAAAGTTCGATTTAGTCTCAAGCTAGCTAGTCCCCGCTTATGGACTCTGGATGACCCATATTTATATGGAGTAAAGGCAAGAGTCGGAGATGATGTGGTAAATTCCTATTTCGGTATGCGAAAAATATCGGTCATGGATCTCCCTGGGACAGAATATCCCTATATCGCCTTAAATAATGAGCCCATTTATCTCCAACTGGCTTTGGATCAGTCCTATCATCCGGAAGGCTTCTATACCTTCCCCAGTGATCGATTCATGAAGGAGGAAATCGAAAGAAGTAAATCTATTGGTCTGAATGGGATCAGAACGCACATCAAAATAGAAGTGCCACGCAAGCTTTACTGGGCAGATAAACTGGGCTTATTAGTCATGGAGGATCTCCCAAATAGCTGGGGAGAACCTGATGAGAGGATGCGTGCAGAATCAGAGTATACCCTCAAGGAGATGATTAAAAGGGATTATAATCATCCTTCTATCTTTTCATGGGTCGTTTTCAATGAGACCTGGGGGCTGAAAACCGATACAAATGGAGATGGGAAGAAAAATGAATACCTGCCTGAAACCCAATCCTGGGTAGCATCCATGTATTATTTAGCAAAATCCTTGGATCCCAGTCGTTTGGTTGAAGATAATTCTATTTGTTGTGGAGCTGGACATACAGAAACAGACATCAATAGCTGGCATGAATATCTGCCGGGATGGATGTGGGATGAGCATTTGAAGAATATAGACGAACAAACCTTTGAAGGTAGCAGTCATCATTTCGAAAAAGGATTCAAACAAGCTCGACAACCCAATATCAATTCGGAATGTGGCAATGTCTGGGGATATACAGGTAGCACAGGAGATGTTGACTGGAGTTGGGACTATCACCGGATGATGAATAGTTTCCGCATGTTCCCCAAAATCGGAGGCTGGCTTTATACCGAGCATCATGATGTCATCAATGAATGGAATGGCTATTGGCGCTTTGACCGTTCTGAAAAGGAAACCGGATTTGGGGAGATGGTTAATGGGATGACACTTAGCGACTTACATGCTCCTATTTATATCAGTACAGGAAATGAAATATGTAAAGAGGTATTGGGCGGAACAGAAGTTGAAATTCCCCTATTTCTCTCTGCCATGACCAGTGCAGATCATGGTTCAGAGCTGCTGATAAATTACGATCTCTTTGTAGACAACTATGTGGGGGATAGTCGAAAGTATAGCTCGGGCTCTTTTAAAACCAGCTATCAGGCCTGGATGCAGAAAGAATTGGATCCCCTCAAAATCAGCATGCCGGATATGCCGGGTTTAGGACGATTAACCTTCCGAATCAGTGATGCACGTGGACAAATCCTGGGTCGGAACTTCATGCATTTTGTAATCAATTCTGAAAGTCGAATAGAAGGGACAAAAACGGTAAGTGTAGCTGCAGAGGATTACAGCAATGCAAATTTTTCCCAAAAGGTCTGGAAAGTCATGGATGGGAAAAAAATAAATGCTGCGGGAAGTGGAGTTATCACCTATGAAATTCCCATTCGAAGCAATACCCTTGATTTCCGTCCCAGGGAAAGTTATTTCCTGATCGAAGCATCAGCCAAAGAATTTTTTGTCAAAGATCAACAAGCCTTCGACAATAACCAGGATTATATGAAGGGCTCCCGGGTAGCTCCCAGCAGTAACCCCAACTCCTACCCTATGACGGATGAAAATTTGTTCCCCTCAAAAATCAATATTTATGTGAATGGGGAGAAGCTCATGGAAACCACTTTGCCAGATGATCCGGCAGACCATAGAGGGGTGCTTTCCTGGCACGCGCAGATCGAAACCAAAGAAAGAAAGGATGCAAAACTTCAGGAAGCCGGTTCTTATGGTTTTTTGCTGAAAGTTCCCATTAGCAGAAAGCAATTTAGGGATGCCGCAAGAAGCGGCATGTTGAAAATTGATATCAGGACCCAGGGAAATGGTGGGATTGCCATCTATGGAAAAGATTTCGGCAGGTATCCTCTTGATCCTACTTTGGTGTTGAAGAAATAGCAGCAGACAAGGGTCATTCCTGACTTATGCGCAGAGCCCTTATGTCAAAATAGCTATCTGAGTTTCTGAGAAGATAATTAGACCCCGCGACAGGCTCAAAGGGATGTAATTATTTGTTTTTCTCATTGGTCCCGGATTGCCAAAAAGGAAAAATGGCAGGCTGGAATTAACCAACCTACCATTATAATTGAAAATTGAATATTATTTAACCTGCACCGTCACAGAAGCACGCATGCTCTGGAGGTCCAGATTTTTGTATTCGATAAAATATACGCCTGAGCTGAGCTTACTTAAGTCCCAATCGAGACTGGATTGACCCATTTCTGTTTTGGCAGTTTTTACCAATTGACCTTTTGCATCAAGTAAACTTATCTCGGCTTTTCCTCCCAAATCCACCCATTGAATCTTCACCTCATCTACTACAGGATTGGGGAAAGCCTCTAAACCCAGGGCATTTACCTCATCGATCGTGAGCTCGACGGTATTACTGGTAATATAGGTACCATCTACTTCCTTCTGCTTCACTCTATAATAAATTCTTCCCTCCAGCGAGTGTACGATCCCTTCATCCAGATAGGTGTAGCTTCGACCCGTTCCCTGATTGGCATTTTTATCCACAGTCGCTATCACTTCAAACAAATCTCCATCTACCGACCTTTCTACCTCATAATTCAAGGCCTGTAAATCCGCGACATCCTCCCATTCCAGTTCCGCATCAAGTCCTACCTGAACAGCTGTAAGAATAAGGTCCTGGGCTGGAAAATCTGCAGGATTGAAGGTCATATTTTCCAGTTTTGCAGGATTCAGTTGGGTAAAGTTCGGATCATCACTAAAGACTACCGTTCCTACTGTCCCAGACTCATACCAGTTCAGATTGATCAATTCTTCGGTAGAAAAGAGATCAAAAGATAGGCGAGCTATTTTGACATCATTTCCATCCAGGCCAATCTCATCTCCCTGACCATTGGCCAGCAGCTCAATATTTAACGCTACTCTCCCTTCCATTTGAAGGGTGAGGTTCGGCTCGAGATAAGTCGGCACATCCGATAGATGCTGGGCAATCAATTGAGGGCGTGTCAGCACTTTGGGATCGTACTCGATCGCAAGATTGCTTGATCCCAATTGCCCTTCCTGATTGAAAGAGAGCATCACATCCACAGAAAGCTGTAGAGGATTTGCGGTGAGTTTGGGATTGGCAAAGGAAAGGTTATATGTGGTTTGAGCCCATAGCCCCTGCCCTGCCACTAGCAGTCCCAGGAAGAAGCATGTACTCAAGTAATATATGATATTCGATTTCATGATAAATATTTGAAAGGTCTTAATTAGGGATTTGGGTAAGCTTACCATTATTGATTCGCCAGTATCCATTGGCGTCTATGACATTGACTGAACCGTCCATGTTCATATCACCGCCTCCCTGTCCGTACTCAAAGGGTTGTCCATTTTGCAATCTCCAATAGTTGTTTTTATCGACTGCATTGATACTGCCATCCTGATTACAGTCTCCTGCGTACATGACCGCTTTTCCATTGATCATTTTGCGTGGATTCAAACCATAAACTGCAGTATTAGGATCACTAAAATCAAGGGGCTGAGAGAGATCTACCGGATCAGCCGTCATAACCCCCAGGTGATTTCTATGCAGCAGCGCGATATAGGCCCTGTCTGGAATATTCTCTCTCATGCCCAATTTCGAGTTTCCTCCAGTTGATATAACTTGTCCCTGGCTGGTGATAAAGGCAGCCCGTTGGGCAAGTACGATTCGGCTATCGGCACTGTCCCTGATTTGAACAAGCACCCAATCCACCACATTCGAAGGAATATTTGCAGAACTATCTAATCCTAGATAAGGATCGAGATTGTCCATTTGACTTATGATAAAGGTTCCCATACTGTCGTTTCGCATAGGCCCTTCCAGGAAGGCAGAAACCTCGACCTCATTACAGCCCATCAATACCACTTGCCCCAAATTGATTTCAATATGATTGGACTCCCATCTTGCCCAAAGATCATAACTTCCACTTTCCAGATCCGTCATACTGAAGCTACCAATATCATCAGCAACCGTACGATATGGACCGTTTTGCCCATTTATACTGAACTCAAGGCTTGATCTATTCGGATTATTGTCAAAACTAAAGGTGATAATGCCCGAGCTAGGATCTGTACAAACCGGATCAACCTTCACATAGCTGATCTGTGGAGCCGCTTCAACATAGACTTGTATATCTTTGCGGACTACACATCCGTTGGAATTGGTATAGGTAGCTGTATATAGGCCTTCATCAGCCGGGCTTGCAATACCTACTGCTAATTCTGGCGCCTGAACCAGACCAATCCCGGGACCGGTCCAATCAAAACTGCTTGCTATTCCTGATTCAAGGCCCAAGGCCAATGAATCACCTTCACAAACAAAGAAGGTCGCATCCGTAAGTATCTGCCATCCGGTAAGATTGGAATAGGCCTTCACTACTGCACTGGTATCAGGATCACCATTCACACTAAAGTCCGTACAGGGACAATAGTTGTAATCCAGTCCATCGATATAAATACCGCCTGCACCTCCATCTTTAATTAGAATATTCTGAATTCCATCCGTTCGAACTTCGTAACAGATTCTTTGATCATTTCCAGGATCTCCATTTAGCAGGGTAAATAATTCGCCATTGGCTTCTACCCTAATACGCCCATCCGGATCTGTAAAGCGGGTAGTTATACACACGATTTCTCCTTCACTTAAATAAGAGGTTTGCAAATACAAACTATCATTTCCTCCTATGTAACTGGTAAAACTACTGTCTGGTAAACCATCTGCTCTTTGTGCATTATTTATCCCAACAGAGCTAATATAGGTTCCTCCTTCTACGGTTACAGCTGTTCCACAATTACAAGCGGCTGTCGTAAGACTTCCAACTTCATTTACACAAGCTTCATAGTCATTCAAGTCTCCTTGTACAACCGTTACTCCATCGACATCACAATCATTGAGGGGATTGGGAATCCATCCAGCAGGTTCTACTCCATCCATTACGCCATCAGCTGTACAGGGATTATTGGGAGCCAAATCCTCGTCATCACATACGCCATCATCATCTGTATCCTGGCGAGGAGTTCCTTTACATTCGCAAGTAGCCACCCATACATCATTATCTGTACAAACCAGTCCATCATCACAGGCTGTTCCGATGAGGTTATTATTGAAATTCGGACATTCATCTACGGCATCACAGATTCCATCGCCATCATTATCAGGAGCTCCGGCAACACAATTACAATTTTCAGGTGCACCCGCATCTATCCAGGTCTGGATAGCGGCAAGTTCTGTACTATCTATCATTCCACCAGTTCTCGCATTCATAGAAGGCGAGCTGATGGGAGTTCCACAGCCATTATATCCATCTACCATGATGATACTGGCAAGGGTGTTTCCAGTCAGAATATCTGTCCCGCAATTGTTACCACCTTGTATGGTGCTTACATAAGAAGTCAGATCAAGTCCTCCTGCGCCATTGGTTCCGTGGCAACCTCTACAGCCATTTTCCATGAAAATGAATTCAATCTCATTCCATCCCAGCAAACCATTGTCGCAATCATCATCAGCATTCTCTACATAGCCAATAGGCTGCTCACATGCCATTGTAACTATACTTTGTGTACCCAGACCGTCTCCATCTTCATCTTTGTACCAAACCGTTTCGCCCGGTCCATTACAGTTACCACAAGCATCCACTTCTCCATAACAGGCATCTTCATCAACCTGAAATTGAATCTCCGCTAAAGAAGCGCAACTGCCATTTCCATAGGTTTCCTGAACGGTAATCAGGATTTTCTTTACCCAGATACCTCCTAAATTGGGTCCGTCAAAGCCTTCATAATCGCTTTGTTCTGTACCCTGTGGGAAATTGAAACTCCCTAATTGTATCCAGGTACTATCATCAACAGAATAGTCGATAATAGCTGTTTTGATTCCATCAATACTTTCCCCCGCCCGGTTTGCATTCCAGATATGGGTAGAATCTATGTTCTGGGGTTCATCAAAGGAAAAAAGTAACCAGTGAGAATTTAAACGAGCAGCATTAGGATTAGGGGTAAGGATACAGGATTTCCAACTTTGGTTCCAGGTATTACCATCATCCACACACTGAGCGTATGAATTATTGCTCAAAATCATGAGCAAAAAGCAAGTACTTATCAGTAGATATATGGGCCTTATAATAAAGGTGTATATATTTTTCATTATTTAGATGCTTAGCTCATGAATCCAAGGGGGCTTGAGCCGGAATTCGGTAGCCAGAAATTGGATATGTTAGGAAAAATTTGAGGGAGGTCAGCAGTAGATGCGCCAAACCAAAGGGCCAGTTCTGAGTAATACTCATCGCAGGAAGTGGTCGGCAATACCCGTCCCCCTCCAAATACCAGAGAACTTCCTTCAGCCAAATCCGGATACTCTCCATAGATTCTTTGGCCGTTTACGGCACCCCCCATTACAATCGCATTTCCTCCCCAGGCATGATCAGAACCCGTGCCATTAGAGATCAGCTTTCTCCCAAAATCAGAGATGGAAAAAGTGGTAACATCATTCTGTACGCCCATTTCGACCAGGGAATCATAGAAGGCTTTTAAGCCATCATTTACCACAGTCATCAAATCGCTATGATCATCTATTGAGCCATGCGTATCAAATCCTCCAATTTGCAGAAAGAAGGTTTGGTGCGAGACATTGAGCAGATTTCTTGCAGCAATGGTCTTGGCCGTTATTTCCAATCTCCTGCCAAATTGGTTGTCAGGAAATGTAGTTGTGAGAGGTGGAGCTCCGGAAAGTGCAGAATTGAATTCGAAAGAAGAACCTACTGCATTTTGTACAGAATTGGTATAGCCTTTTTCGAGCACATTCTGGTAAGTAGCATCCAGGAGGTTGTCCAGGGTTTGGCGCTTAAGGGTTTCGTAAAAGTTATTGTTACTACTTCCATTCAGCACAATACTCCCTCCTCCTCCATTGCTCTTGATTACATAGGGCAAAGCATTCTGGCCCTTCTGAAAAATATTTCCATTATCGATCGCGATATTCATGGAGATATTTTGGTTGGCATTATTGGTGTACATGATGTCCGCCAATCGTCCTCCCCAGCCATGGATTTCTCTCCGATCCTGAGGTACAGAAGTCTGCCAGTGTTTTTGCTGATCAGAGTGAGAGAATAAACCCACCGGAACGGGTTTCAGCTTACTTTGGTATACTGATTTTGTCAGCGGTTCTACCAGTGCTCCCACATTGGAGACAAAAGCCATATCCCCATTATCAAAGATCTGCTTCACATCTGGCAAATTGGGATGCAGCCCCAATTGCTTATTCATTTGATTTAAGGGATTCAAGGGAAGGAGCTGGTTTTGGGGAATGGCCAGATTGGTTCTGACTGTCGCATACTCATTATACTCGTCATTCCCCCTGGGAATGAGCATATTGAAGCTATCATTTCCTCCGGCAAACATGACACAAACCAGGGCTTTGTAGGTGTTTTGAGGCCTAAACATCGAGTGATTAGCAGCCGCAGCAGCATTTACCAAACCTAAATTGGTAATTCCTGCCAACGCAGAGGTAATCCCTACAGATGCACAGCCCCCACTCAAGGTTGTTATAAAATTTCTTCTTGAATATTTCTTCTTAGACATGCTTTCAATTATTTGATGATGAGATAATCAGGAGATACCAACAGGAAGTAAATGGCATCTTCAACTGCTCTTTCGTCAGAGTAGTTATTGATATTGGCCTTGTACTGGTCGATGGTACTGATGATGGTATTCCTGGTTTCTGTGGAAAGTTGTCCTCTGCACAAGAGGATATCCAGACGATCCAAAACAGCAGAAATACCCTGTGATCCCATCAGATTGATCTCCTCACTCAGGTCCAATGCAGGATTATTTCCATTGGGATACCTGTTCCTGAAAGGCCTGCTTTTGATTCGGTTTTCCGTCAGGTTGAGGTTTTCAATGGCTGTTACATCATTTAGGATTTCAAATTCCGGTGAAACGAGGTTTTGAGGCGCTATGTATTTTTCTTCCTGATAAAAAGGAGAGAAATAATTGAATACCGTAGGTGCATTCATAAAAGTTTGTCCCAATTGTGTTTCTGAAACATCTCTTAAATAGAGGGTATCCGGTGTATCATATACATTAAAAGCTGCCAACAAGCGACTTGTCCGCTCGATGGGCTGAGCCAGTTTTCCATTTTGAGGATCATCTATCCAGGAACAATCTCTTGCTTCCGGGTCAACCAGAATGGCTCTGATTACGGCTTGTAAATCTCCTCTTTCTCCTTTGCCATTGTTGTTAAATACAGTAGCTACCCGATTTACATAGGCAGGAGTAGGATTGGATTTGACAAAATTTTGAATAAGCCGAATACTGACGAAGGGTCCGGTGTTCGGATGATTAAATAAAAGATCAATGACATCTTCAATATCCTGATTGCCACTTCTACCAGCTGGTAAAACAGTCCCATCTATCATCCGTTTTGAGGTAACATCATGATAGTTCGGAAAGACTTTCATTCCGTTTATCCGCCCGTAACTATTATATCCTATGTTCCAGTTATTGTTGGGGGCTCCCATCCTGTCTGTCGCATAGTTTAATCCTGTAAAAACTTTGGCCATTTCCTGAATATCTTCATTGGTATAAGTCGGAATGGGATTGCCTTCTGTATCAAGTTTCAGGGTCCCATCATTATTGAGCTCCAACAATCCGATAGTAAATAGCTGCATGATCTCACGGGCATAATTTTCATCCGGCAGGGTATTTAGCCCATAATCCGCTTTGGGGTTCTTGATGGAACTCAGGTATCTTCCCATACTTGTCGAATAGGTTACCTGAGCCAAAATGTCTCGGTAGTTGCCAAATGCATTGCGGTACAGGATATCATAATACTCGGCGTATTGGTCTCCCCAGTTTCCACCTGTTGCGATGGAAGTAACCAGAATCTGGCTGAGCGCGAATCCCAGTTTTTGTCTGAGTTGATCCTCCCGTTTTACCACATTATAGTAAAAGCTTCTACTCAGATAGTAACTTTTAAGATCCTGAAGATCAGTTACATCTGGCAGGCCCGTCATGCCCAATTGGGACCAGTACATCTGTAAATAAGAAGTATCAGATTCGGCGAACTGTCCATCCAACCAGGCATCAATACCTATTTGGCTGAGGTTTTGGATATCATCATAGTTGTATCCCAGGGTTGCCTGAGCAAGAAAACGGGAAGAACCCTTGAGATCAGGAATCATGCCTGTTCCGGAAATACTTTCAGTCGCATGATCTGTGCTTGAAGTATCACTTGAAGTGGCTTGTATTCCTATCTGGTGGCCGTTCCCAAAATAGTCTTTATAGGTTTGACCTATACTTTCGCCTCCCCACATACAAAGAATCCCTGCTATAGCATAGGTGAAAATCCTGAAATTAGTCTTGGGTAATTTCATTTTGAATGGCTTAAAACAATCGTGTTAATTGGTTAGTGGCAGGAAATGAGCCCAAACAGCTTTTGAGCGTGCAAAATGCCTCATATTTGAGATCAACTGCCTCTCTTTTAATGGTTTAGATAGAATGGTAGATAATCCCCCGGCGGAATGCGGGAGTTTTTTGGTGGGTTTAATGGCAAGGAATCGGTTAAAGTCAGGTAAAGTTTATGAATGAGCATCTCTTTTATTTTCTGAAAGAGTCTCCATATGGATAGCCCTTCCAGAGGTTACAATGGAAATATTTCGGCAGCAAAGCCTATCCTGCATATGAACAAAAAAGACGATTGTGGTCCCCAAACCACCCTTTCATCAGAGCTTCTTATATAATTCGTCCTACCCCTATTGTCTGTCCCTACATCTTCAAAGTATCGATAACAGTGTCTTTCAATAAGACCTAATTACTCAAGCCTGCTGATAAGCTCAAACTGCTCGATTTGCTTGTATGTTTGTCTGGGAAATGTGTAATAGTACCTTGCAGTAAAGATAGAAATTATTCCTAAAATCTCCTCCCATTTCAGAAATAGTACGAAAGCTCGATTATTTTTTGAATATTAATTTAACTTAAAAAATTACAAAAAACAGTGCTAGCATACTCATATGAAGGCATTTAGCCTAAGGCACCTTTGTAAGAGCGATTTCACAGAAATCCGATCTTTGCGTAAAAGGTCTGAAATTTAGTTTCTTCCTTTATTGACCATAGTAGGCATCTTTTCCATGTTTCCGTTGCCAGTGTTTGTCGATTAGCGAATCCTTGAGGCGAGGAGCCTGGGGATTGATCTGCAATGCTAAATAAGCCATTCTGGCAATTTCCTCCAGGGTAGCACTATTGTAGACTGCTTTTTGGGCATTTTTCCCCCAGGTAAAAGGAGCGTGATTGGAAATTAGAACCATTTCTACCTCACGGTAATCCAGGCCTTTATCCTTAAAGGCATTGAGGATTTGAAATCCGGTTTGGTATTCATAATCTCCCTTTATCATATCATCACTCATCACGGGCGCACAGGGAATATCATTTGTTAAGTGATCTGCATGCGTGGTACCCATAATGGGAATATCTCTTTGTGCCTGGGACCATGCAGTAGCATAGGTAGAATGGGTATGGGACACAGAGCCAATCTCTTCCCAATGTTTGTACAAGACGGCATGGGTTTTTGTGTCAGAAGAAGGCCGTAATTGCCCTTCCACTACATTCGCATCAAAATCCACAATAACCATTTCTTCCGGGTCCAATTCTTTGTATGGTACACCGCTGGGTTTAATGGCAAAGACCCCCTTCTCCCGATCAGCCACACTTACATTTCCGAAGGTAAAGAGGACCAAATCCAGTTCGGGCAAGCGCATATTGGCTTCGTAGGCTTCTTGTTTTATCTTCTGATAATCAGACATTTATTTCAATTTTTCCACCAATGCCCCAGCTTTCATATAAGAGGCGTAAAGCTTATCGTATAAGGCTACATGCTCAGCAATCGGCTCATAAGAATTTTCAAATCCTTGTCCCATAGCTGATTGAGCTTCCTGTAAATTGGGGAAAATGCCTGCAGCAACTGCGGCAAACATACCGGCCCCGAGGGCACAGGTTTGCTCTGATCTTGCAATTTTAATGGGCATATTCAGAACATCTGCCAGGGTTTGCATTACGAATGGAGATTTCTTGGCTACGCCTCCTAGTCCAATCACCTCTTTGATCGGTACACCTTCTCTGCCAAATCTTTCCACAATTGCTCTTGCCCCAAAACAGGTTGCTTCAACCAAAGCGCGAAAAACCCTGGGGGCATCAGAACCCAGGTTGAGGTTGAAAATGGCTCCTTTCAGTGACTGATCTGCATCGGGTGTCCGTCTTCCGTTCATCCAGTCAAGTGCCAATTCACTACTTTCCTGAGGGGAGATTTGTTCCGCTGCTTTACTGAGAGCTGGGATAATATTATCCTTCATTTTGGCAGCGACCTCCGCACGATTTGGAAGATCAGTAGGCAGCAATTCATCTATCGGCCAGGAAATGAGGTTTTTAAACCAGGCATAAACATCTCCAAAGGCAGATTGCCCAGCTTCCATTCCTAACATACCCGGTAAAACAGAGCCATCTACCTGTCCGCAAATCCCTTTTACCAAATAATCTCCCATTTCTTCCATTGGGGCCACCAGAATATCGCAGGTCGATGTCCCCATGATCCGAGAAAAAGAATAAGGTTTTATTTCTCCTCCAACAGCTCCCATATGTGCATCAAAGGCTCCAACTCCTACGACTACATCTGTGCTCAAGCCCAATCTTTCTGCCCATTCAGCGGTCAAGTTCCCTGCTGAGAGCTCGGAGGTTTGGGTTTCCGCAAACAATCTTTCCCTCAATCCTGCCAATAAGGGATCCAAAGATGCCCAGAATTCCTCAGGAGGTAATCCCTCAAACTCTTCATGCCACATGGCTTTATGACCTGCTGCACATCGGCTTCTTTTCATTTCCCGTACATCCTTTCCTCCTGTCAGCAAAAAGGGAATCCAATCACAATGTTCCACCCAGGAATGCGCATGCTTTTGCATGGCTTCTGAAACGCGTAAAGTTCGCAGGATTTTGGCCCAAAACCATTCTGAGGAATATATTCCCCCTACGTATTTCAGGTAATTTGTTGGGAATTTTTCAGCATGTCTATTGATTTCTTCGGCCTCTTTGATGGCTGTGTGATCTTTCCAGAGAATAAACATCGCATGAGGATCCTCTGAAAATTCTGACAACATGGCCAGGGGAGTTCCACTTGCATCTACTGCAACAGGTGTAGAACCCGTTGTGTCTACAGAAATCCCCTTTACAGCTTTGGCCAGACCTGCTCTTTCGCCCTCAAATAATCCCTTTATACTTTCTTCCAGACCTTCAATATAGTCGAGTGGATGTTGGCGAAACTGATTATTGGGTGCATCACAGTACATTCCCTTCGACCATCGAGGATAATAAAAGACTTTTGAAGCCAGTTCGGCTCCATTTTCAGTATCTATCAAGACGGAACGCACGGAATCTGATCCGTAATCCAGGCCTATGACGAGAGAGTTGTTCATTTTTAAAAGTGTTGTCGTTTTATAGTGTTATCGTACGGTAGTAATCAGGTATCTTAACTACAACACCATAACACTAAAACACATATTTTTTATTTCAACATCGGCGCAAGCACCTCTTTAATATAAATCCCATCCCTGGCTGTAACTCCATCCGGGTCGGTGATGCACTCATCACATTCATCTTCCATGATGATCCAGCCTTCATAGCCCGTATCGACCAGCTCTTTGGTTACGCTTGCAAAATTTATGGCTCCTTTACCGGTTTCTGCCCAACGACCATCTGTATACATATCTTTATAATGCATAAGATTGATCTGGGAGCGATATTTTTTAACGATTTCGAGGGGATCCATTCCTCCTTTGGCGATATGGCCTACATCCGGACAGTATCCACAAGCTTCCGGGTCCAGACCTTCCAGGAGGATTTCATAATCTTCGGCTATCCTGAATACTGATCCTCCTGGAGAGTTAGGGTGATTGGAACAAGTAATGCCTTTCTCGCTTGCTCTGCGACAAAAATCATTGACACAGGCAATCATATTGTTTTGGCGCTCGCGCAGATTGCTACGATCTGCTTGAGGCATTTGAACAGTCAGCAGGATGGTATCAGGAAAATGCTGCAAGAAGTCTATCCACTTATCAGCTCGCGCCCGTTCTTCCGGACTTTCTTTCGGCCCCAACCAATCCTCTACCACACATAAAACAGACAGATCAAGTCCATACGTATCCAGAGCCTCTTTCATCAGGATCGGATCTTCCAGATGCTGCATAAAGCTGGTCTCTGGCTCAATCCCGGTGAAGCCCGCCTGAGAAACTACCTCCATAATGTGCTCAAGCCTTCCTTTATATTGTTCGCCTGGCATTTGCCATGTATAGGTCTCGCAGGCGAGTTTGATGTTACTCATCGTTGGTGTTAGTGTGTTTGTGTGTTAGCATGCGAGGGTTATAAGAGAACTCTAATACCCTAACACCCACGAACGCTAACACATTTTTAATTATCAATTAAAAAATCCCTCGTTACTCGATTAAATCTTTCCAAATCCTCCCAGTGATGTACATGCCCACCCGTAGGAAAAGTTTCCATAACTGAACCGGCAATCTTTTCATGCAAAATGTCAGAGAAAGGCGGAGGGGTAAAAATGTCCATACTCCCAATCGTGACCAGGGTCGGTACCTTGATCTGATGAAGTCGAGAAACGCTATCATGATTCATACAGGCATGGAGCTGTCCTTCAAAGCCGTCCTGACTTTGGGGATTTTCATTGGCGGCTGCTCCAGCCTGGCCTTCCTTAAGATCAGACATATTATCTTCATAATAAGGAGGAGCGAAAATCCATAATTGCAAAAGCTCCATGAAATCATCCGCTTTGGAAGTTCTGCGGAGTTTGATCAGGTTTTGATAAACCGTTTTGGCGTAATTGTTAAACACTGGCCAGGTACTGATCAAGACTAGACAACTCACCTTATCTGGATGATTGAGGGCAAGTTCCTGCGCAATGGCCCCTCCCATGGAGATTCCAGCAACTTTGGCTTTTGCTATCCCCAGATGATCCATCACCGCAGCCGTATCATCTGCCATCATAGCTGTCGAATAAGGCCCTTTAGGTTGGGCCGAAAGACCTACTCCCCGATTATCAAGGATAATGCACCGAAAGTGTTTTTCGTATTCGGCCGCATGGAGTTCCCAGACATTTCCATCTGCTCCAAAGCCCATCAGCAAAACAAGGGGTTCACCTTCTCCCCTTTCCTGGTAGTAGATTTGGCTGCCGTTTGAGTCGACATATCCGTTTTTCGTATTCATAGTTCAATTTTGAGGAATGTACTAGGCGTATTTGGCCCACATAGCTTTGATGAAATCATAGCCCCCTTTGTAAATGGCTTCCATAGAATCCGCATAATTTCTCCAGACATTGATATTGGAGGCGAATTCGGGTTTGTTTCGACTAAAGGCTTCTATCGTTAGCCAGCCATCATATCCGATTTCCTGTAATCCGGAGAAGGTATCTTCCCAGGCAACCTGACCACTACCGGGCGTTCCACGATCATTTTCAGAGATATGAACATGTCCAATCAAGTCTGCATAAGTAGCGATGGCCTCGGCATGACTTTTTTCTTCTATATGAGCATGATGGGTGTCAAAGATCATCTTCATATTGGGATGATCGACTTCCCGGATCATGACAGAGATATCGGCCAGGGTATTATAGAGATAGCATTCGAAACGATTGAGGGCTTCAGGTGTCAGGATAACTCCTGTACCCTCGGCATATTCGGCGGCCTTGCGCATGACCTCTGTACTCCACTTCCGTTCATCTTCTCTAGGAGGCTCCCCGGAAAAGTAGGCAAATGCAGAATGATAAGGTCCACAAATCACTTCTACTCCTAATTCAGCTCCCATATCTATCCTCCATTTCATCTGATCTACAGCTTTCTCCCTCACTTTAGGATCAGAACTAGCCGGATTTCCATCCTCAAAAATTGAGGTGACAGCAGTACAGCCCAATCCCAATTCTTTGATCCGCTTTCCCAGCTTGGTATAATTCTCTTTCCCTTCATCTCCGATGGGAACTTCTACCCCATCAAATCCTGTTTCTTTTATCTTATCTAAAATGGGATAAAGGTCTTCATTGATATCTGTTGTCCACAACAACAGGTTCATTCCTATTTTCATTCTTATTGGGTGATTTTATTACTAAGGTGAATAAAGGGAATTCCTTTATTTAAATGCTCTTGTACTTGTTTGTTCTGCAGTCGGGAAATCATCCGGGATGGCCTGACTCACCTTGCCAGTAGCCGCCCACTCAGTGCCTCTATTAAAAGTACTGATAAAGCCTACACATTCAAAAGAATAGTCGGCATGCCCCATGGGTGTATGAAATATTCTCCCCTCACCATATTCCAGAACCATCAGCATGGGTTCATGTCTTCCCGTTCCTTTATTTTCCTCTGAGGAAAATGCAGTCGCTATTACCGTCATATTTTCAGCAGGTCCTCGCAATCTGTCATATAATTCATCCTGGCTATGCAGCCATTGTGCAGGCATCCCTTTTGTGATGGGATGTTCGCTATCCCGTATGGTGATGGTAAATTCATGCTGAGGACCATGTGCTCCTCCCCTTCCGGGACTTTCATCCCGAACTACTTCGCCATTTTCATTAAAGTAGATATAAGGACCATCCTTTTCCGTTCTTCCTCCCCAACCACCAAGACCAATCATCTTATTATAAGCTTCCCAATTAGGAAAGGAATTATTTGCTGCATGGACCACAACTAGTCCACCTCCTTTAGATATATAATCCTCCAGGGCTTTCTGGGTTTGCTCTGGCCAATCTGCTGCATTCCAGCCAAAATTGGAAATGACGACATCATAAGAAGAAAAATCAGGTTTGAAATTAGGATCAGACTTTGGCTCATCCAGTAATTCCGTAGGCTGATCTGCCAGAGCATAATCTTTGAGCTTATCTTTTCCTTTCCAGGCAAAAGCTGTTCGATCTATATCCACCTCAAAAAGTCCACTGGCTTCGAGATAGCTTTTCATCATGATAGATGTCTTTGGCCAATGATCATGGTTATTCTGGCCATCTATGATCAGGGCTTTAAGTGGCGGTGATTCAACAGAATTTTTGTCCTCTGCACCACTTGTGGATTTACAGGAAATTAGGAATCCAATAAGACAAGCGAGGCCTGCCAATTGTAGTAGTATTTTATATTTCATGTCAGGTTAAATTTGTAGTAGCTTAATAACCCGTAGTATAGCATCTAAATTCCTCTTAATATTAGAGAGCAATCTCCTGAAAAACAAATTGGCCCATTTTCATTATTTGGGAAAAATCCTTTTCCACATTACACTTTTTATCCCTTGCAGAACTAATTCATGAATCCTATTCTAAGGGGGTAATCAAGTAATACTTTAAGCCATTTTATTGAGCAAACACTTTAAACAAAAAGACCTAATTAACTGTCTTAAAGGGACTTATATATCAAGTCAAATTTAACACACAAAATAGGTTGGAAAGGGAAAAGGCTGCTGCCCTCAGGGTATGGAGCCTTTTTTCTTTTTGGGAAATGTATTCAGCCGGGATTCGGACTTCCTACTTCAAAACACATATGTACAACTGAAAAGGATAAGAGTAGTACATAAATCTCCTTAAAGGATTTCCTGAAATCATCTGCTATTCTACTTCTTCAGCTAAAGAGCAAATCTTTTATCCCTTATGGACAGGATGAAGTATGAATAAAATCGGTAGAAATTTGTAGTTTAAGAAAAAGCAGGAAATCAATATGAGCGAGAAGAAAATTGTCAAACATTATAGCAATGGCGAGATAACTGTTGTCTGGCAGCCAGCTATGTGTATTCACTCTGAAAAGTGTTTCCACGGACTTCCCCGTGTCTTTAATCCTAAACAAAGGCCCTGGGTCAATGTTGAAGCCAGTGATTCTGAAACCATTGTAAAGCAAGTACAGACATGCCCATCCGGAGCTCTTTCTTATTTCTCAAATGCGGAAGGAGAACAGCAGGCAAAGGCTTCTGCCGATCCTGTGTCTATCCAGGTAGCACCCAATGGTCCGCTGATCCTTAAAGGAAGTTGCATAGTTATAGATGTTGAAGGAATTGAGGTAGCTAAGGAAAATATGACAGCCTTTTGCAGATGTGGGGCATCAAATAATAAACCCTATTGCGACGGTTCTCACAAAAAGATTGATTTTCAAGGATGATTTAAATTTAAAATAACCTGAATTCAGAAATATTAAAAAGAAGTTAGAAAACACTAAGCAATGCTATATGCCTGAAATGAATTCTACGTTTATTGATCAAAGAATCCAAAAATGTATCTCTGAAAAATCTAAGTCTCTAGACCTAAGAAATTTGGAACTGAAAGAGATTCCATTTGAAATATTCAAATTGAATTGGCTTGAAGAACTTCTAGTTGGGAATACTAGAAATTCAATTTATGATACAGAATTCAATACCTATTATCAAATAAGAGAATTCTATAATAGACGAAATCAGATACTAGAGTTACCTCCAGAGATTACGCGGTTGGGCAATTTAAGGCACCTTGATATAAGTGAGAACAAAATCACTAAAATACCAAATTATATTGTCGATTTGAAGAAGCTGGAGTCCTTTAATTTATCGAAAAACAACTTAATATCAGGATTTTCTTTTCTTAAAAAACTACCGAATCTAAAATCAATAAATTTGGAAGGCTGTGGTTTAGATGAAATTCCAGATTCCATATTTAGTTGCTCTAATTTACAAACACTTAATGTATCAACTAATAATCTTAAAGTTATCCCCAACTCTTTGAAAAAGTTAGAACTTCTCAAAGAATTGGATTTGTCACATAATTCAATTGACTACATACCTGAATCTATCCTTCTTAATAAATCTTTAGAAGATTTAATCTTAGGATCTAACAATTTAAAAGAGCTTCCAACTTTCTTAAGTAATCTTATTGACCTTAAGAGATTATCGGTATGGAGTAATCGTATCCTATCAATCCCCTCAGAATTTGAGCAATTACAAAACCTAAAAATTTTAAATATAGGTGGAAATAAAATTGGAGAAATACCTCCGGTAATCGAGAATCTTAATCAAATAAATGAAATATATTTCTGGGGCAATGAGGTTGAAATAATTCCAGACTTTATAGGACGATTAACACAACTTGAATATATAAATGGGCAACAAAATAAAATCAGCTCAATTCCTAGATTTTTCTCAAGTCTAAGCAAATTAAGAGTTCTATATATGTCCTCTAACCCTTTAAAAGAAATTCCAACCTATCTCAAAGATTTAGAGTTAGAGCATTTAATATTAGCCAAAACAAGACTAAAAGAATTTCCTAAAGTAATTAGAAATTTAAAAAAATTGGAGGGATTTGATGTCTCAGGAAATAACTTAACAAGCTTAGATGAAGGTCTTGGAAATATAAGGAGTTTAAAAATCTTAATTGCTTCAGGGAATAAATTACAAAAAATACCAAAATCTGTCGGGAATTTAACCAACCTTGAAATAATTGATTTATCTAATAACCAATTAAAACATTTGCCGTCTTCACTTAAAGATTTAGCTTCAATTGAAATAATATCCCTGCGAGGAAATAATTTTGGCTTACCTGAAGAAATATTTAATTTTTCTCCTAAACGACAAATCGATCATA
Source organism: Bacteroidia bacterium (assembly GCA_033391075.1). NCBI lineage: Bacteria > Pseudomonadati > Bacteroidota > Bacteroidia > Bacteroidia bacterium. The sequence continues at coordinate 7,175 of JAWPMV010000005.1, read as the reverse complement.
TTTTATCAGTTCAAGATGCTCTGAAACTTGGAAAAGCGAAACCATTACACGAAGCAAAATTAATATTTATAGGCTCAGGTGAAGTTGGTAAAACCTCGATTATTAAACGTTTACTTGGAAAGCCTTTTAATAAAGAGGAGTCTATGACTGAGGGAATAAATATTTACCCTTGGGCAATTAATCGAGATTTAACAAATATTAAACTTAATATTTGGGATTTCGGAGGACAAGAAATTATGCATGCTACACATAGATTTTTTATGACGAAGAGGTCAATCTACGTGCTAGTCGTTACCTCCAGAATGGACGACAAATACGGTGATACAGAATTAGATTACTGGCTTAGAATAATACACTCTTATGCAGGCGCTAAAATCCCAATAATTATTTGTCTGAATAAGTGCGATGCACATAAAATGGATATTGGTAAAGGAAGTTTAATGGATAAATATCCCAATATAGTCGAAATTATCGAAACCTCGGCTAGAAATGAAATTGGAATAGATTCCCTGAAAACTCAAGTTATTAATGCGTTAAAGCAGAAAAACATGCAGCACGTTGACGATATAATGTTAGAAGGCGACTTAAAAATTAAAGGAGAACTTGAGCTAAAAAACAAAGACTATATGTCTTATCCAGAATATGAAAAATTATGTAAAAACCTGTATCCAGAAATGGAATCTTACCAGAAAGAAAGACTAATAAAATTATTGCATGATCTTGGAGTAATGTTAAACTTCAGAGATGACATCCGCCAATCCTTAGCTGAAACTCAGGTTTTAAATCCAGAGTGGGTCACAAAAGGTGTATACAAAATAATTACCTCAAGATATCTGAATAAACGAAAAGGTATATTAACATTAAAGGAAGCTGGAAAATTACTAAAATCGGAATCATATCCCTCTATAAAAGAATGGAGATTTATTATGGAAATGATGGAGAGATTCCAATTGAGCTTCCGATTACCTCAACTAGAAGGGAAATTTTTTATTCCAGGAGCTTTTCCGCTTGATAGACCTAAGTCGATAAAATGGGAGCACTCTAATGCTCCTATGCTCAAATTCCAATATCAATACAACATAATGCCAGATGTTATTATTTCTCGTTTTATATCAAATATCCATGACTTAATTTTAGAACAAAACTTTTGGCGTTCGGGAGTAATTATATCTGAGGAAAACTGTAAGGCACTTATTATAGCTGACCCAGGAGAAAAAACAATAAATATTGAAGTTGTTGGGATTGGGAATAAAAGAGGCTTGTTATCCATTATTAGAAGATATCTAAAAAATATTCATGAGACTCTCTCTGGGATTAAAGTAGAAGAATATATTCCTTTAGATATTGAAAGTAAAATCTTATACAACTATAATGACTTACTGGTAATGGAACAAGAAGGTATAGATAGTTTTTTTAGCCCTGGACTGAGAAAATCTTTTTCAGTCGCTACCCTACTAGATGGCTACGAATCAAAATCTACCAGAAGTGAAAATAGAGAACAGGAGATAAAAGAAAATCGATTGAAAAAAACACAACAAGATTTAGTACCATTATATGAACCAGTAACTTCAGATGATAAGAAAATCAAGATATTGTTTTTAGCATCAAGACCAACCGATACAGGTAGACAACGATTAGGACAGGAACAACGGGAAATATTAGAGAGTATAAAAAGATCCAAAAATAGAGACACATTTTCCTTTAGGACTAGGACTATTTTAAATCGCAGAGATTTAAGTAGAGCAATTTTAGAAGAAACTCCTAGAATAATTCATTTTACAAGTTCTGGAGATAGTGAATCAGGAATACACATAGAAACAAAAAATAAGAGGTTAGAGAAATTAAAGCCCAAAGAGTTAGATGGTCTATTCGAATTATTCTCTGATACAGTTGAATGCGTAATCTTAAATGCTTGTTATACCGAAAATCAGGCTAAGCACATAGCAAATCATGTTCCATACGTTATTGGGATTAGAGAAACCATTGAGGATAGCCAAGCAATAGAGTTTGCAACAAGTTTTTATGATGCTTTATGTAATGGTAAAGCAATTCCGTTTGCCTTCGAATTTGCAAAAAGAAGCTTGAATTTTAGCAAAAAAAATAAATCATCTTTGCAGATCTTAATCAGTAATGATAGGTCAAAAAGATAATTATGCCAACTATTGGATCTCGCAACAATTATTACATAGGTTATATTCCAACTGCATAACGTTCCCATTTCATGAATCAGCTGTCTAGCTTGCTTTTATGAAACGCGAACCCGTATTATCCTTCTTGCTAGGCATGAGCATATTGCTTACCGGCTTTTCTTTGCATAGATCGCAGAACAGGATTGATGCTATGGAAAGCGAAATTCAACAAATCAAATCTCTGAAAAGTGAAAATCAGGATAAAAAAATCCTGAGGCATTCTATGCAAGAGTTACAGCGCTATAGCACCAAGCTCTGGATTGCAGGAGAAAGTAATAACTGGAATAAGGCAGATCTATACTACACAGAGTTAAAAGCTTTATTGCATGATTTGGAAAGCTTTCAGTTAACGGTGGGAGATCAAGACTTAACTCCTCGTTTCCAACGGACTTCAAGTAAAACTTTAGCTAATATCGAATTCAGTATCCGGGATAAAGACCAGGAAAAATTTCGCAGCCATTATGCTAAGCTCATCCGTAGTTGTGATACTTGTCATGATTCCGGGAAAAATTCATTCAGTAAGTGGAAAGGAAACGCTAGCTGGAAGGCGGAAGAGAGTCAGGCAATCAGTTTGGTTCTGCCCTAATCATGGGCCCCTACCCTGATTGACTCGCACAAAGAAATCCTTCCTAAATAAAGCACATAGCCTCCCTGAAATTCTCGCATTTAACATCCCCAGCAGCTATAGGCTGCTTATCAGTGAGTTAATCTTCTGATACTTGAAATAAAGAGTGCTTTTTGGCCTAAAAGTATTGACGAGTAATTCAGGGCATCTCTTTCTATTATAGATATATTAAGGGTATGGGGGCAAAATATCTTTATTCTATAGCATTTCAGGCCTATTTTCTTTCCCAGGCGGCATTGAGTAAGTATGGAAATACCTCTTTCTATAAATCCCTATATATCAATACATTATACAAAAGCACTTAAAGTTGACCTATCCGCCCCTCAATAGATCAGCAATGAATTTCATGCACCATTGAGATGAAAAGGATACAAAAGGGGTCATTTTGGGATGAAATGTTTCGCAGTAAGTGATCTATTTAAATCAGTCATACATGCTTTACATTTATTGATATTTCAAATAAGTGTCATATTGTTTTAGTTCGCTATTCGCAAATAGCGAACCATTTTAGCTTATTTTTCTACACTTTCTAACCTCATTTGACCTGTATTTCGCAGAGTAAATTCAGAATCTTGTACTCTTTACTATATCTATCCTACAATTTTAATAAGGATTTATAACCGTTCACAGTTAAAAACTTACACACCATGAACTTCCTATTGTCTAGCAACGATTTTTAAGAGAAATTTCCAGCATGCTAACACAACTCCAAGATAAGGTACAGTTAGTGTTGAACGAGATCAGTGACGATTCCTCCAGAAAATGGGGGGTGATGGGACCACAACACATGGTCGAGCACCTCGCTTCCGTTTTTGAATTCTCTACAGGCAAATTTGGTGTTCCTTTTAGTGGGGACGAAGAAAAAGCCGCTAAAGGAAAAGCACATTTTTTCAGCACTGCTTACCCCTTTCCAAGACGTGTACCCTTGCAGAGCCAGGACCCACCCAGTCCACCAGAATTGAAATCGGAAAACATGGAAGCTGCCAAAGTCATGATGAAGCAATCCGTGCAGGAATTTATGGATCACTATCAGGGACATCCTGAGCAGGAAAATCCCCACCCCTTCATGAACACCTTCACCTATCCAGAATGGCTGGAATTTCATGTTAAGCATTTGGATCATCACCTCATGCAATTTTCCGTCATAGCTGAACCCGAAGAGGTAGTTTAATTACCCATACGAAAAGAATTCCCGTAGCATGATTTTGTATTGTGCTACGGATTTTTTATTTCAGAAAGTCTTCTTACTATTTGATCATCGTATCAATTGTTAGTATTTTTACTAACGCTCATTCGTATAAAGATTTTTCATATGCCTATCTACCATAAACTCGGAAAATTACCTCCCAAAAGACATACCCAGTTTGAAAAACCTGAAGGAGGCCTCTATTACGAACAACTCTTTGGTACCATTGGATTTGATGGCATGTCTTCCCTACTCTATCATGTCCAAAGACCTACCATGGTAAAGCATATAGGGGAATCCATAGATCTCACGCCAAAAATTGCGGTCGGAAAAAATATGATGGCCCGCAAGCTTGTCAGTTTCAATGTTCCCCCCAAAGATGATTACCTGGAAAGCAGGGTCCCTTTATTGGTCAATAGTGATATCCATATTGGAGTTGCAGCCCCAAAAAAATCTCTCAGAGAGTATTTCTATAAGAATGCTGATGCCGATGAACTGCTCTTTATTCACAAAGGAAGTGGAACTTTACGCAGCCTCGTAGGTAATATTCGTTTTGAATATGGAGATTATCTGGTCATACCCCGCGGCATGATCTATCAGATTGATTTTGATACAGAGGAAAATCGTATCCTTTATTCAGAGTCTTTCCATCCTATCTATACTCCTAAAAGGTATCGAAACTGGTTTGGACAAATGTTGGAGCATTCTCCATTTTGCGAAAGAGATTACAAACTACCGGAAGAATTAGAGACTTATGATGAATCGGGTGAATTCCTGATGAAGATAAAAAAGCAGGGACATTTGCATGAATTGGTTTATGCATCACATCCTTTTGATGTCATTGGCTGGGATGGCTATAACTTCCCCTATGGCTTTTCGATCCATAATTTTGAGCCCATTACCGGGCGTGTTCATCAGCCCCCACCCGTTCACCAGACTTTTGAGACCAAAGCTTTTGTGGTTTGTTCTTTCTGCCCAAGATTGTATGATTATCATCCCAAAGCTATTCCGGCTCCTTATAATCACTCAAATATTGATTCGGATGAAATGCTCTACTATGTAGATGGAGATTTCATGAGCAGAAACAATATCGACCAGGGCTACATTACTTTACATCCCGGAGGAATTCCCCACGGACCGCATCCTGGTGCATATGAAAGAAGTATCGGACAAAAAGAAACCGAAGAACTGGCTGTTATGATCGATACCTTCAGGCCGCTTCAAATCACAGAAAATGCCTTGAATATTGATGATGGAATTTATTATCAATCCTGGCTTGATCATAGCTAAGCCAATACAGTATATTTGTCAATCTCACTAACAATATCCATATGAAAGAACTGCAATCCTGGCTGGAAATCGCGCCAGATTCAGATTTTAGTATATACAATCTTCCTTTTGGCATTTTTTCAAAAGGGAAAAAAAGTGCCCGCGTCGGTATAGCAATAGGTGATCATGTCATCGATATGTATAAGCTGGCCAAAAGTGGCGTTTTTGCTGATATCATCGTTGATCCCAAAGTTTTCAGAAGGAAATACCTCAATAGTTTCATCCGCTTGGGGAAATCTATCACAGGCGATGTACGAGAAAGGGTGCAAAACTGGTTATGTGATGCAGATTCTCCTATTCACAAGGATCAAAATGGCCTGCTCTATCATATGTCATCCGTAAAAATGCATCTGCCGGTAAAAGTGGGAGATTATACGGATTTCTATTCGAGTATTGAGCATGCCACCAATCTTGGTAAAATGTGGCGCGACCCCGAAAATGCCCTTTTACCCAATTGGCGACACCTTCCCGTAGGTTATCATGGCCGTGCTTCTTCCATTATTCTGGATGGAAGTCCGATTCATCGTCCCAAAGGTCAGGTAAAACCTGTCGATAGCGATCCGGTGTATCAAGCTTGCGCGCGTCTGGATTTCGAATTGGAGATGGCTTTTATTATCGGAAAGAATAGCAAGCTGGGTAAAAACATTTCGACCAAAAAGGCCGAGGATTACATTTTTGGAATGGTTCTCTTCAATGATTGGTCGGCCAGAGATATACAAAAATGGGAATATGTCCCACTTGGACCCTTTCTGGGAAAGAATTTTGCCTCAAGCATATCTCCCTGGGTCGTAACCCTCGAAGCTTTGGCTCCTTTTAGAGTAGCAGGTCCCAAACAGGAACCTGAGGTACTGTCCTATCTGCAATATGAGGGAGATCGTAATATTGATATCAATCTCCAAGTAAGCCTGACACCTGAAAACGGAGAGGAAAATATCATCTCTAATTCCAATTATAAGTATATGTATTGGAATAAAGCTCAACAGCTCGCCCACCATACAGTCAATGGCTGTAATGTGAAAGTTGGAGATATGATGGCCTCTGGAACGATTTCCGGCAAGGACGAACATTCCTATGGATCTATGCTGGAAATTTCATCTGGAGGAAAAAACCCACTCACACTTTCTGATGGAAGTAGCAGGTCCTTTATTCAGGATGGAGATACCGTCACCTTAAAAGGATATGCAAAAAAAGAAGGCATACGGGTGGGATTCGGCTCTGTTAGTGGCAAAGTTTTACCTGCAAAGTAAATATCTATGTCAAAATACCTGAGTCTCGACCCTATGGAAATGCCTGTTCCACAAAGGCATGGCTATTTATTGGCTGCTGTAGCACCAAGACCAATAGCCTTTGTGAGTTCAGTAGATAAGGAAGGAACGGTAAATCTAAGTCCCTTCAGCTTTTTCAATGTATTTAGCTCAAATCCGCCGATCATGATCTTTTCTCCGGCCAGAAGTGGAAGAGATGGATCAGAAAAACATACGCATCAAAATGTAAAAGAAGTCGCGGAAGTAGTGATCAATATTGTCAACTATCCTATGGTAGAACAAATGTCACTCGCGAGTACAGCTTATGATAAAGGAGTAAATGAATTTGTAAAAGCAGGTTTTACGGAAATCGCTTCTGATGTAGTAAAACCTCCCCGGGTAGCCGAAGCACCTGCGGCCTTTGAGTGTAAAGTAGAACAAGTAATTGAACTAGGGAATGAAGGCAGCTCAGGTAATCTGGTGATTTGCAGAGTTTTACGCATGCATTATCAGGAAAAGTATCTGGACGAAAATCGGAAAGTAGATACTGAAAAAATTGATCTGGTAGGGAGAATGGGGGGAGCCTGGTATAGCCGAGCAAA